>NZ_JBEPQB010000007.1:0-202680 GCF_040547625.1 Porphyrobacter sp. MBR-155 | reverse complement strand
AGAAAGTGATACCATCGCGCATCCTCCCTGAATCGCACGTCGGCAAGCCTCTGGGAATCCCTAAATGGACTCTTTCGTTCCGGTCAATCCACTAGATCAGCCCTTGGCAAACATCCGTCCGGCAAGCCACCCCATGCCGAGCGACAGGGCAATCGCCCCCAGTCCATAGAGGAACGACCACCGCTGCGCAGCAGTGACGACCCGTCCTTCAAGCCCGGTCTTGACCACTTCGATCCGCGCCGTCGCACTGGTCAGCACCCGCCCGCGCGCGATCGCGAAGGTTTCGGCAGTGTAAGGCCCGGTGGTGACGTTGGACGGCAGGTTGATGCGCGCCTGATACAGCACCTTTTCACTGATGCGCACGCCGCCGGGGTTTTCCTGATACAGCCCCTGCCGCCGGCGCAATTCCACCAAGCCGCGGGAAAAACGCGCCTGTTCCTCAGGCTCGATCTGGCCCGATGGGCTAAGCTGGATGAAATCGGTGCCCAGTTCGAAAATCGCCGCTGTGCGTTCATCAACAATTTCGCTGATCGGGCGCGAGGAGACGACCGCGAAGAACGAAGGCGCGGAACGGAAGTCACTGGCTCCGGCATTCATCCAGATCCCGGCGATGCGTTCTTTTTCGCGCAGCCGGATCGGTTCGGCCGGGCCTTTCAGCACCACCACGATGTCATAATCCCCGGCGCTCCCGGCCCCTGCGGGGTCGATCACCGCACCATAAAGCAGCAGCCGCGCGCCGGTGAAGCCCTGCCGCACCTCGATCAGCGACTGGCTGACTTCGGGCACCAGCACCGGTTCGCGCTGGGCAAAAGCCGGGGAGGGTGACAATGCGAGCCATGCGGCCAAGGCCAGCGTCAGCCGTCCGGCAAGCGACAGGCCGATGCTCATAGTGGCACCACGGTGTAAATTTCGTCCGGTTGCACGCCAAGGCCGTAGAGCATCCGCAGCGCGATAACGATCACCAGCGCGGCCAGCGCCAGCCGCAGATATTCAGGCCGCGCCTTTGAAGCAATCTGCGTGCCGAATTGCGCGCCCAGCACCGATCCCAGCAGCAGCAGCCCGGCCAGCACCAGATCAACCGCCTTGGTGGTCAGCGCGTGGGTCATGGTGGTCACCATCGTCACGAACAGGATCTGGAACAGCGACGTGCCAACCACCACATTCCCGCTCATCCCCAGAATATACAGCATCGCGGGCACTAGCAGAAACCCGCCGCCAACCCCCATCAGCATCGTCAGGATACCAACCAGCATTCCCAATATCGCAGGCGCCAGGGGCGAGATATACAGGCCCGAGGCATAGAACCGCCAGCGATAGGGCAGGCTCGCCACCAGTGGGTGATGGCGGCGTTTGCGCACGGGTCGGTTAACCCCTCCGCCGAAAACGTCGGGTCGCAACGCTGCCAATCCTTCGCGCAGCATCAATGTTCCGATGGATCCCAGCATCAGCACATATAGAATGTTGATGACGACATCGATCTGGCCGAACGCTTGCAACACGCGGAACAGACCCGCCCCGATCAACGCTCCGACAATTCCGCCGCCGACCATCACCGCGCCCATGCGGTAATCAACGCCCTTGCGGCGCGAATGGGCGAGCACGCCCGAAACGCTTGCGCCCGTTACCTGCGTAGCCGCCGAGGCAGCGGCGACCGTTGGCGGTATCCCGTAGAAAATCAGCAGTGGCGTCGTCAAAAACCCGCCGCCCACGCCAAACAGACCCGACAAGATACCCGTCAACCCGCCAAGCAGCACGATAAACAGGCCGTTGACCGACAGATTCGCGATGGGCAGGTAGACGTCCATGGATTTCGATTAGACCAGCACGCCAGCCGATGAAAGCCGGGGTGGGCGGGTTATTTGTGGGCGGTCATTGGTTTGCGACCATGAACCGCATAAATCAGAAGCTTGTCGACAGCGTCGCGGCCAGTCCGGAATCGGGGCTGGCTTGCCCGGCGACCCGTTCACGCCAATCAATCGACAGGCGCGCTGGCACCTGGCCCACGGTCAGATCGATCCGCATCGTCGGCCCGACGTCAAGCCGCTGCGCGTCGCTTTGCGCCCCGCCCCATGCGCCAGCCCCCACGCTGAGACGCACGCCATTATCCGTGGCATCAGCAACCGCGCGGACTTCGCGCGACAGGTTCATCTGCCCATCGGCAAAGGCGGTGGATGACGCGCCGCCGACCCAGCCTGCCTGCCCATAGGCTTCCAGCCGCGTGCCAAACGGCAGCGTGATCGGCGCGAACTCGGTGACCGCATAGGCGGATGGGCGCAGTTCATCGGTAAAGGCCGCGTCGGTATAGCGCACTTCGCCCGCCACCCGCAGCGGCACCCGGGCAAGCGGACGTGCCGACACGCCCAGCGCCACTTCGTTTTCTCCGCGCCGCACCATCGCACGGTAGGCGCGGGCATATATCCGGGGATCGTGCCGCGCGTTTGGTGCCAGCCGGTATTGCAGCACCGCACCCACCTGGCTCGCGCCGTAGATCGGCACCCGCCCTTGCGAAACCGGCGCGGCATCTGATCCTTGCCGCCAGAACGTCCATGCATCTAAAGACCAGCGTCCGGCGATGCCTGGCCGAGGAACTGGCGCAGGGAGGAAGGGCGCATAATCGGACGCAGAGGACATCGCGGCCGCCAATCCGCTGCTGACACCGCCTCCAGACCCGCTCGCAGCTTGTGAAGCAGGCTCACCCATGCCCGCTTGCCACAAATAAGCGTGCGCGGCGGCAAGCTGCGGATCGATCTGTGTGGTCAACGCGCCGTCAGCAAAGCTTGCCCCGTCCCTGCTTGACGCGTCTCCGGGCAGCGCAGACGGGGACGGCTCGGGCTGCGCCGCCGCCGTCTGCGCAAAGATGGGCCCGGCAGGGGGCGCAAACACATCCGGCAAAACGAGCGCATCGCCAATCGCGGCAAACGGGTTTTCCCACCACAACGCCCGCGCACCCGTCCATGCGGTAAGCATCAGCGCGAGCATCAACAGTGGCCCACCACGCGGCCTGCCGCTCGCCGGCAGCCCCGCCGTCATCGCGCGTTTCCAACAAGGCCCAATTGCACAGGGTGCACTTCGTGTTCGGTCTTGTCCCACACCGCCGCGCGCCCGCCCAGAGTGGCGGCATAGGCTAACACCGCGCGCCGCCCGGCGATGATGGCGATCACGTTGGCGAGCGGCAGGCGCAGGATTGCCAGCACCCCTTCACGCCACCCATATTCGCGCGCGGTGAAGGCGAATCTCATACCCACGCGCCACACAAATGCCGCCACGTTGGCGATCAGCAGTGCTTCGAGCAGCGGGGTGAGCGGAACCGGCCGGGTCAGTCCAGCGGCAATCGCTATCCCCATCAGCCCGGTCAGCACCACCAGCGCATAGCCTGCCAGCAGCACCAGTGCGGTGAGCGGCCCGCGCCGGTCACGCGCGCGCATCCAGTGTTCGATCATGCCGCCCGACCATCCGACCCGGTCCCAGCCTTGCAAGGCAATGCCCAGCACCCAGCGGCATTTCTGGCGCACCACGCTTTCAAACCGGTCGGGGAAAAACGCGCGGGTGGCGACCAGCGTGCCATCATCACCGCGCACCCGCACGAACCGGCACCGCCCGCCCGCAGCGCCGATGGCAAGGCCAAGTTCGTAATCCTCGGTCAGCGAATCGCTGGCGAAAGGCATTCCCCCAAAGCCATCGGCAGCGCGGCGTTCGGCGAGTTCATCAAGCGCCCCGCGCGATGCCGCGCAGCCCACGCCTGCGCCCGGCAGGCTGGCGGAAAGCGCATCGCGCACCACCATCGCCTTGCCATGCGCTTCGGCGAATTCCTCACAATAATGGCTGCCGATGTGCCGTGCGATCCAGCCGCCGCGCTGCTGCACCAGCGGTTCGACCGGCAGTTGCACAAAATCGGCCCCGTCCGCGATGGTTTCATCGAGCAGGCCAAGCGCGGCTGCATCGACCATGTCCTCGGCATCATGGAACACCACGCTGGCAAAGCGGTGGCCGGCGCGGGCTTCGTCGGTGGTCATGGCGGCATAGAGGCGGTTGAGACAATCAGCTTTGGTGCTGGGGCCATCACGATCGTGGATCACCAGCCGCAGGCGCACATCGCCCCGCGCCGCCGCCGTCGCAGCCGCCAGCGTCGCCGGATCATTGCGATAACACCCCACATACAGGCGCAGGTTCGGCTGCGGCCAGCTATCGAGCATATGGCGGATGGTTGCCCCGATCACCGCAGATTCCTGCCAGGCAGGGATCAATACCGCCGCATGGCCATGCAGGCTGCGATTTTGCAGAGACCGGCGCGACCGGCGCTGGGTCACCGCCTGCCCGGACGCCTTCAACCAGACCCACACGGCATCCACCGCGAGATCATCAAGCGCGCCAATCAGGAAAAATACCCCGGCGAACAGCAGCAGTTCGTGTTGCAGCAGTGATGCCCACTGCCACAGATCAAGTTCCAAGATGGACAAGGCGACCCCCTGATCCAATTAAGTAACCTGACTATCTTGACTTGTCCCGCCATGCAACAGGTCTAATTATTTTAATGGTTTAAACCGGGTTACCTGCTGCCGCGTGTCAACTTCCGCCGGTTTACCAGCTGCCGACATTGGGCATGCTCACCCACGGTTCGGCCGGTTCCAGATGGCCTTCCTGCAACAGTTCGACCGATATCCCGTCGGGCGATTTGACGAAGGCCATATGCCCATCGCGCGGTGGGCGGTGGATGATGTGACCGGCATCGGCCAGCGCCGCGCAGGTCTCGTAGATATTATCGACCCGGTAGGCGAGGTGGCCGAAATTGCGTCCGCCATCATAGGATTCGCCGGGGCTGCCATCTTCGGGCGGCCAATTGTGGGTCAGTTCAACCTCGGCGACACCTGCCTGCCCCGGCGCGGCAAGGAAGATCAGCGTGAACCGCCCCGCCTCGACATCGAACCGGCGCACTTCTTCCAGCCCGATCAGCTTGAAGAAATCGACCGTCGCGACCGGATCGGTCACGCGGATCATGGAGTGAAGGTATTTCACCACGGAACAGTTCCCTTCCCTTATTCAAACTCGGTTCATCGACGTATATGCACAACTCGTCGCATCAACACTCTTGAGGGGGACAATGCGATGAGCAGCGAAGATGTGCAACCGGCGATTACGGCAGGCGGCGCTTTGCGTGAACCTGCGACCTTGCGCTGGTTCGGCACCGCAGCGATCGCCGCGATCGGCATGATCGCGGGCGGTTATCTGCTGGGCGATGGCTTGCTGCGCGCCAAGGATGCCGAACGCGCCGTCACCGTGCGCGGGTTGGCTGAACGCGATGTCACCGCCGATCTTGCGACCTGGACAATCTCCTATTCCGCCTCATCGACCAACCTGACCGAAGCACAGGCCAAAATGCGGCGCGATACGCAGGCGATCGAGGCGTTCTTCAACGATCTGGGTTTCCCCGCCGATGTTCTCCAGCCGACCGGCGCGAATGTATCGAGCTATACCAACGAAGGCATCACCACCTACACCGTGCGGCAAAGGCTCGCCTTGCGCACACAAGACATTGACCGCGCGCAAAAGGCCGTCGCCCGCCAATTCGATCTGGTCGGGCGCGGGGTGTTTCTGGAGGAAGGTTCGGCCATGTCCTACACCTTCACCAAATTGAACAGCATCAAACCCGAAATGGTGGCCGAAGCGACCAGGGACGCGCGCGCATCAGCCCAGCAATTCGCCGAGGATTCGGGTTCCCGCGTCGGCAAGATCAGCGAAGCGACCCAAGGCTATTTCACCATCGAAGCGCGTGACGGAGAGGCTGGCGGCTGGGGCATGTCTGACAGCCCGTACAAAAAAGTGCGGGTGGTCACGACCGTCAGTTTTTCGCTCGATTGATTGCCTCCGACCGGTAAATTTGCACTTCTGGCCGCGCCTGTCAGACGGCTGGTTGCGGTTTGCCGTGGTGATCGGTATGCGCGGCGCAGTGCATGGGCCTTGTGGCCTGCGTGCGGGGGCGGGCTGCCAACCACCGCTCGCCAATGCCGCCCAACCGGAACATTGCCTCGATGCTGCAGCGATTGCGCAACTATTTCCGCCCTCAAGTGAAGCACCGACTGCCTACGGTGCCCGCTGGCACGCGCTATTATGTCATCGGCGACATCCACGGCCGCCTTGACCTGTTCGACGCCATGATCGCCGCAATCGAGGAAGATGACGCAAGCTTGGGCGCGGCTGATACCCGTGTCGTGTTGCTTGGCGATCTGATTGATCGCGGGCCGGATAGCGCAGGCGTGATCGCGCGCACGCTGATGTGGCAGCAGCAGCGCAATGTCCGGGTGCTGGCGGGCAATCACGAAGAAATGTTCCTCGCCGCCTTCGAAAAGCCCGAAGCGCTGCGCCATTTCGTGAAGCATGGCGGGCGCGAAACCATCCTCAGTTTCGGCCTGTCGAACCGGCAATACGCCGCGCTTTCGACAGAACAGCTATTCGAACGCCTGCCTGCGCTGGTGCCGGTGCAGGTTCGTGATTACATTACCCGTTTCGAACTGATGATCATCGCCGGCGACTATGTATTCGTCCATGCCGGGATTGATCCGGCCCGTCCGCTGGATGACCAGAAGCGCAGCGATCTGCTGTGGATCCGTGATCGCTTTCTCAATCACAAAAGCCCACTGGAAAAAGTCGTTGTGCATGGCCACACGATCTTTGACCGGGTGATGAATTGCGGCAATCGCATCGGCATTGATACTGGCGCTTTCCGCTCCGGTGTGCTTACAGCGCTGGTGCTTGAGGGCGATCAACGGCGGGTGTTGCAGGCCTGCGCCAGCAATGGGGGGTCGGTTGACATTTTCCATGGCGAACGGGCAAGCGTGTCGCGTTGACCGTAGGGCGGGGCAGGTTCGGATTTCGCGTAAGGGCAGGTATTCATGAAGATTGCGATGGTGGGTTCGGGCTATGTCGGGCTCGTATCGGGGGCGTGTTTTGCCGATTTCGGACATGACGTGGTCTGCATCGACAAGGATCAAAGCAAGATTGACCGGCTGCACGCCGGGATCATGCCGATCTATGAACCGGGCCTTGAAGCGCTGGTCGAAACCAATGTGAAGGCGGGGCGCCTGTCCTTCACCACCAGCCTTGCCGAAGGCATAAAGGGCGCCAGCGCCATCTTCATCGCAGTGGGCACCCCCAGTCGTCGCGGCGATGGCCATGCAGACCTCACCTTCGTTTACGAAGTCGCGCGCGAAGTCGGCGAGCATCTGGCGGGCGATGCGGTGGTTGTTACCAAGTCGACCGTGCCGGTGGGCACCGGTGACGAGGTCGAACGGATCATCAGCGATACCGGAACCCGGCACCGCATTTCGGTTGTCTCCAACCCCGAATTCCTGCGTGAAGGCGCGGCCATCGGCGATTTCAAACGGCCCGACCGGATCGTGATCGGGGCCGAGGACGAATTCGGGCGAGAGGTCATGCGCGAAGTCTATCGCCCGCTCTATCTCAATGAATCGCCGATCCTGTTCACCTCGCGCCGATCAAGCGAGTTGATCAAATACGCCGCCAACGCCTTCCTTGCGACCAAGATCACCTTCATCAACGAAATGGCCGACCTGTGCGAAAAGGTCGGCGCGAATGTGCAGGATGTTTCGCGCGGGATCGGGATGGACAACCGCATCGGATCAAAGTTCCTGCACGCCGGGCCGGGTTACGGCGGATCGTGTTTTCCCAAGGATACGCTCGCGCTGCTCAAGACGGCGGAGGACTACGACAGTCCGACCCGGATTGTCGAAGCCGTGGTCAAGGTCAATGACAGCCGCAAACGGGCGATGGGCCGCAAGGTCGTCGATGCGCTGGGTGGGTTCGATGATGCGCGCGGCAAGAAAGCGGCGCTGCTGGGCCTGACGTTCAAGCCGAACACCGATGATATGCGCGATTCACCCGCGATTGCGGTGGCGCAGACATTGATGGACGCGGGCGTGGCGGTGGCCGCCTACGATCCCGAAGGCATGGAGCAGGCCCGCCCGCTGCTGCCCGAAGTGACGATGTGTGACGATCCCTACGCCGCGATCGACGGCGCTGATGTGATCGTGATCGTGACCGAATGGGACGCGTTCCGCGCGCTTGATCTCAAGCGCGTAAAAGAACTCGCCGCCGCCCCGGTGCTGGTTGATCTCAGAAACATCTACAATCCCGACGATATGCGCGCAGCCGGGTTCACTTACCTGAGTGTGGGACGGGCCTGAGCACTGCGGCTTATGCCGCCCGCTGTAACCTCGCGCCTGCCCCCTGCGTAAACTCTAATACCAGCGCGCCGAAATACTGACGCATCGCGCGCTGGAAATGCGTCTGCGCCGCACGGGCGTAACCAAAGTCCGATGAGACACGCTCACCGAACTTTGGTTTGAGGCAGAAACATTGGAGAACGCCAGAAATGACCGCCATTTTCGATGGGCTGGCAACAGCCTTCATCTTCGTAGTCGGCCTAGCCGCGCTTGGGTTGGTGATCATCTTCATCGTCGACCGGATCCAGACCGCCGACGCCATTCGCCGCAACTACCCGGTCATCGGGCGGATGCGCCCGATACTCTCCAACCTTGGCGAATTCTTCCGCCAGTATTTCTTTGCGATGGACCGCGAAGAAATGCCATTCAACCGGGCGCAGCGCGAATGGGTCTATAGCGCGGCACAGCACGAATCGACCAATGTCGCCTTCGGTTCGACCCGCAATCTCGAACCGGTGGGCACGCCGATTTTCATCAATTGCCCTTGGCCAACGCTGGACGAAGACGCGGTTGAGGCCGCGCCGATGATCATCGGAGCAGAGGCCGCGCGCATCCCGTTCGAAGCGCCTTCATTGTTCAACATTTCAGGGATGAGCTATGGGGCCTTGTCGACCCCGGCGGTGCGTGCGCTGTCCAATGGTGCGAAGATGGCCGGTTGCTGGATGAACACCGGCGAAGGCGGGCTTGCCCCCTATCATCTCGAAGGCGGATGCGATGTCGTGTTCCAGATCGGCACCGCCAAATATGGTGTGCGCGATGCGGCTGGCCAGCTGTCGGATGGTAAACTGCGCGAAATTGCCGGGCACGAACAGGTGCGGATGTTCGAATTGAAACTGGCGCAAGGGGCCAAGCCGGGCAAGGGCGGGATCCTGCCGGGGGCCAAGGTCAACGCCGAAATCGCCGCGATCCGCGGCATTCCCGAAGGCGAGGATTCGATCTCGCCAAACCGCCACACCGACATCGGCAATATTGACGAACTGCTCGACACAATTGCCCATATTCGTGAAGTTACCGGCAAGCCGGTCGGGTTCAAGACCGTGATCGGGGCCTATGGCTGGATCGAGGAACTGTTCGCGGAAATCAACCGCCGGGGCGCGGCCAGTGCGCCTGATTTCATCACCGTCGATGGCGGCGATGGCGGCACTGGCGCGGCGCCTTTGCCGCTGATCGACAATGTCGGGCTGGCGCTGCGCGAAGCCTTGCCGATGCTGGTCGACCTGCGCGATGCGGCCGGGCTGAAAGACCGCATCCGCATCATTGCGTCGGGCAAGCTGGTAACTCCGGCTGACGTCGCCTGGGCGATTTGCGCCGGGGCCGATTTCGTGATTTCGGCGCGCGGATTCATGTTCGCGCTGGGCTGCATTCAGGCGATGAAGTGCGACAAGAACACCTGCCCGACCGGCATCACAACCCATAATCCGGCGCTGCAACGCGGGCTTGATCCCGCCAACAAGGCAGTGCGGGTGGCAAACTTTGTCACGCAGATGCGCAAGGAAGTCGGCATGATCGCGCATAGCTGCGGCGTGTCCGAACCGCGCCACTTGCGACGTTATCACGTGCGGCTGGTCTGCGCGGATGGGCGTTCACGGCCGCTGAATGAGCTTTATCCGCCGATGATGCCCAGACAGAATGAGCCTGCGCTGGTATAAGCGCGGGTTCAGCCTGCCAACCGGCGCGCGCAATTCATGTCAGGGGGCCATCATAAGCCGGGTTCTGTGTCCCCGGTCGGTATCCTTGCGGACCGGCTCCGGGGCAGCAGCCATTCATCTGGGCGCAGGATTGCTCCTGTGCTCTAGCAGCCAACCCGGGCCACTCAGGGCGAAACACCCCTACCTGCCCCGAAAGGCAGGCGCGCGGCCCCTATTCGGCCTTGCTCCGGGTGGGGTTTGCCATGCGAGCCCTGTTGCCAGCGCCCCGGTGCGCTCTTACCGCACCCTTTCACCCTTGCCTGTGCGTCCCTTTCGGGGAAGCCATCGGCGGTTTGCTCTCTGTGGCACTTTCCCTTGCGCCCCCGAAGGAGCGCCGGCGGGCGTTACCCGCCACCCTTGTTTCGTGGAGCCCGGACTTTCCTCGCGCCCGCTCATTTGCATGGGCGAACACGCGGCTGCCTCAGGCCCCCTGACGCCGCGCATATAGGCGCAGCGTCAGGAATTGGCAAAGGTTCGCGCGATCAATCTTCGCCGCCTGCAAGCAACACCTTCCAGATCAACGCGCCCAAGGCAGCGCCCGCCAGTGGTGCGACCCAGAACAACCACAACTGCCCCACCGCCGCCGTCTCGGCATAGAACGCCACCCCGGTCGAACGCGCCGGATTGACCGAGGTGTTGGTCACCGGGATCGAGATCAGGTGGATCAGTGTAAGCGCAAGGCCAATCGCAATCGGGGCGAAACCGGCAGGCACCTTGGACGACGTCGCGCCAAGGATCACGATCAGGAAGCCCGCCGTCAGCACCACTTCGATCACCAGCGCCGACTGCATCGAATAGCCGCCGGGCGACAGCTCGCCATAACCGTTGGAGGCAAAGCCCCCGGCTTCAAACCCCGGCATCCCGCTGGCGATCACGAACAACACGCCAGCGGCCGTGAACGACCCCAGCACCTGCGCCGCCCAGTAAGGCGCCAGTTCACCCCACGAAAACCGCCCACCAATCGCAAGGCCAAGCGACACCGCCGGGTTGAAATGACCGCCCGAAATGCCGCCGACCGCATAGGCCATCGTCAGCACCGTCAGCCCGAACGCCAGAGCCACGCCCGCAAAGCCGATCCCCAGTTCAGGGAATCCTGCCGCCAGCACCGCCGATCCGCAGCCCCCGAACACCAGCCAGAATGTGCCAACAAACTCGGCCGTCAATTTTCTGATCATCCCACTCTCCCTCTCATCGCCTGCCGGATCCCAATCCCGGCTGAACGTGTTGAATACGCTTACCGCCCTTATCGCGTGCGCCCCTGATCGCGGTCTAACAGCAATTGCCACAGGATTGCGGCCAGCTCGCCGTCCACCACGCCGGTGATGTGTTCGGGCCGCCAGCGCCGTTCAAACGCTTCAACCGCCTTGTGCCCATTGGTAATGTCATAACCGAACCGTTCGAGCGCGAGGTAGAATGCACCATCATTGGGAAACGGATCGCCCGCCATCAGGCTGGTCGGGCGCGGCAGGCACAGGTTGTATTGCGCCAGCCGATCCCACGGGAACATCTCACCCGGATCGAGTTTTCGCATCGGCGCAACGCAGGAATGGCCAACCACATTGGCGCGCGGAATGTCATACTGCTTCACGATCCGCGCCAGCAGCGGCAACAGCGCATCGATCTGCGCATCGGCAAATCCGCGATAGCCAAGGCCGTGGCCGGGATGATCCAGCTCGATCCCGATGCTGGCCGAATTGACATCGGGAATGCCCCGCCAGAACGATGCGCCCGCGTGCCATGCACGGCGCTCTTCCGGCACCATCCGCACAACGCCGCCTTCTTCGGTGATCAGATAATGCGCGCTGACTTTGGCCTCGGGGTCGGTTAGCCGCTCGATCGCCGCGCCCGCTGGCTTCATCTCGGTATAATGCAGCACCACCATCGAAATCGGCAAGGCGCGCTCATCATGGTTGGGTGAGAGGCGTTCTTCGTGAACCAGTTCGTCCTCGCCCGCCATCTGCGTTCCTTATCCGATCATGCCGTCAGGCTCAGGCAGCACCGCGCCCAGCACCAGCGCGCCATCGCCCAGCTTGTATTGCAACCCGCCGTCCATCTCCTCGGCCAGCACCGCGATCATGTGGGCGGCGGCGGTGCGGCTGGTGATTTCGGCAGGCGCAAGGTCGCCCTGCAACGCGCGCCCGATGGTTTCATCAAACGCGATCCGGTCGCCGCGCGCGCGCGCCACGATTTCCACCGCGCCATCGCGCCGTTCCGCCCCGATATCGAGCGTGCCGCCGCGCACCAGCGCATCCAGCGCAATCTGCGCCAAGTTGAGCAGCACCTTGACCGCCGGTTTGGGCAGGCTCGGTTCGGCAATCGCCCAGTGGATCTCCACCCGCTTGGCATCCGAAGCGAGCGCGTCGATCACGCTTTTGGCCTCGTCAATCGGGATCGCTTCGCCAAATCCGCCCGCCGCGCCGAATGCGAGGCGGAAGAACTTGAGCTTGTCGGTGCTGATCCGCGCCGATTGTTCGAGCAGTTCCATGCAGCGCCCGCGCATTTCCGGGTCTTGTTCATCGGCGAGCAGTTCCAGCCCGTTGGCAAGCGCGCCGACGGGGGACAGCATATCGTGGCACAGGCGCGAACACAGCATCGCGGCAAGATCGGTCTGGGAAATCATCGCGCGGTTCTAGCTTTCGATTATGGTAAAGGAAAGAGCGACAAAACCCCCATCCCCATCGCGCCACAACCGCACCTCGTCGCCCGCGATGATCGCCCAGATGCGGCCATCATGCGCGGCCATCGCGCGGTCGGTGGCAGAAGGTTCGGGCGCGCCGACAGGATGCGAATGGAAATAGCCGAGCACCTGCGTCCCACCCGCCCGCGCGGCCCGATGCGCGTCGATCAGCGCCTGCGGGTCGATGTCGAAATGGGTGGCGGGTGCAGGGTGGACGTTGGCGGTTTCGCGCGCTGCGGTGATCCGCGCGCCCTCCCCCAGCAACAACCCGCACGCCTCCTGCGGATGGGCAGCGGCAGCGGCGGCGCGCATTGCAGCCAGAGCCTCATCAACAACCTCTAAATCCGTTCGCCCTGAGCTTGTGTTCATGAAGCCCAAAATCCGTTCGCCCTGAGCTTGTCGAAGGGCCGCCCTTCCCTTAGCCCCGTCTGATGCCATTCTGGACCTATATGTTACATTGCCGGGGCGGCAAGTTTTACGTGGGTCACACTGACGATCTTGAACGTCGGCTTGGTCAACATCAATCGGGTGTCTATCCGGGGTTTACCGCAGATAGACTGCCTGTCGAACTGGTGTGGGCAGGCGAGTTCCCGACACGCCACGAGGCGCTCGCCTTCGAATTGCAGATCAAAGGCTGGTCACGCGCGAAAAAACTGGCGCTGGTTCGTGGAGATTGGGAGCGGATTTCGACCTTGGCAAAAGGCAAGAACGGCCCTTCGACAAGCTCAGGGCGAACGGTTAAGGGCGTGGGGTGAGCGAACCTCAGATCATCACCGGCACCATCCTTTCCCCCGCCCGGCTCGACAAGGCCTTGGCCGACGCCACCGGGCTGAGCCGTGCGCGGGTGCAGGGCTTGATTGACGATGGCCGGGTGGAGGTTGCGGGCAAGCTGGCCGCCTCGGCCTCGGCCAAAGTCGCCGCCGATACGCCGTTCCGCATCGAAATCCCGCCCGCCATTGCCGCCGAAGCCGCGCCCGAAGACATCGCGCTGACGGTCGTTTACGAAGACGAACACCTGATCGTGATCGACAAGCCAGCGGGCATGGTCGTCCACCCGGCGGCGGGGAATTACACTGGCACGCTGGTCAATGCGCTGCTGCACCATTGTCGGGGGGAACTCTCCGGCATCGGCGGGGTCGCGCGGCCTGGTATCGTCCACCGGATCGACAAGGACACGTCCGGCCTGCTGGTGGTCGCCAAAAGCGACGCCGCGCACGAAGGGCTTGCCGCGCAATTTGCCGCGCATACCGTCCACCGCCGCTATCTCGCGGTGTGCGCCGGGCACCCCTCGCCCGCCGAAGGCACGATCGACGCGCGGGTTGGACGGTCGGACGCTGACCGAAAGAAAATGACGGTGCTGCCCAACAATTCCTCACGCGGGAAAACGGCGGTTACGCATTACAAGCTGATTGAACGGTTCGATCACGCCGCCTTGATCGAATGCCGTCTTGAAACCGGCAGGACCCACCAGGTGCGCGTTCACTTTGCATCAATCGGTCATGCCCTATTGGGAGATCCTGCTTATGCCCGCATCCCAAAGCCGCTGCGTCCCGTATTTGAAGAACTGGGGTTCACCCGGCAGGCGCTGCACGCAGCCGAGCTGGGGTTTGTCCATCCAGTGAACGGTGAAATGCTCCATTTCCGCAGTGATCTGCCCGCTGATATGCAGGAACTGATCGACCAACTGCGATAATCTGATCGATGAAAGTTGCACACAACTGCAAAGAATCAGTCTATATGTAACCCCGTGGCCCAGTTCGCCGGATGCCCATCAGGGGTTCGGCGCAAGCGGTCGACACAAGAAAGGTTAGGCCAATAGTGACCAAGTCCCAAAGTGCCCGAAAGAAGCCCACTCCGCTCCCGGCGCTTAACGGTGAGCAGAGCCTCAATCGTTATCTGTCGGAAATCCGCAAGTTCCCGGTCTTGACCGCCGAGCAGGAATATATGCTCGCCAAGCGGTATCAGGAACACGAAGATCCCGAGGCGGCGGCCCAGCTTGTTTCCAGCCACCTGCGGCTCGTCGCGAAGATCGCGATGGGATACCGCGGCTATGGCCTGCCCGTCGCTGACCTTATTTCCGAAGGCAATGTCGGGTTGATGCAGGGCGTCAAGAAATTTGAACCCGATCGCGGCTTCCGCCTCGCGACCTACGCGATGTGGTGGATCAAAGCCTCGATGCAGGAATTTATCCTGCGGTCGTGGAGCCTTGTCAAAATGGGCACCACTGCAGCGCAGAAGAAGCTGTTTTTCAACCTGCGCCGCATGAAAAAGCAGCTCGAAGCCTACGAAGACAGCGACCTTTCGCCTGCCGACGTGACCAAGATCGCCACCGATCTGGGCGTGCCCGAACAGGAAGTCGTCAACATGAACCGCCGGATGATGATGGGCGGCGATGCCTCGCTCAACGTCAGCTTGCGCGGGGACGAAGAAGGCGCAGGCGAATGGCAGGACTGGCTGACCGATGATCGCCCCCTGCAGGACGAAACCGTGGCCGAGGCTGAGGAATCGCAAATGCGCACCGCGATGCTGGCCGAAGCGATGGACAGCCTGAATGATCGCGAACGCCACATCCTCACCGAACGGCGGTTGACTGACAAGCCGCAGACGCTCGAAGAATTGAGCCAGGCCTACGACGTCAGCCGCGAACGCATCCGCCAGATCGAAGTACGCGCGTTTGAAAAACTGCAAAAGGCAATGCAGCGGATCGCGGGTGAACGGCTGATGCCGGGGGTTGCTTGACCCACCTTAGGTTCGCCTAGACCCCGCTTAGAGTGCAATAGAAAGGGCGCTGCGAGTGATCGCGGCGCCCTTTTCGTATGATGCGGGAATGTTTCACGTGAAACATTTGCGGAACATCGTGCGGCCTGCAAGCAGCGATGCTTCCCCGCCGCGATTGTCTTCGCTAAGGCGGATCGCATGGCCCTCACCCTCGCGCGTATTTTTGCCAAAGCCATTTTGTGGTTCGTTGGCGTCACCTTGTTGCTGGTGGTGGCGTTCAAATGGCTGCCCGTCCCCGTCACCGCGACCATGGTGATGGACGGAAACGGCATCACCAAGGATTGGGAAAGCCTCGACAATATTGATCGCAATCTGGTGTCAGCCGTGATCGCGGCGGAGGATTCGCGGTTCTGCGAACATTTCGGCTTTGACGCCGAAGCGATCGAACAGGCGATCGAGGAACGTCTGGCGGGGGAACGCCAGCGCGGCGGATCGACCATCAGCCAGCAGACCGCGAAAAACGTGTTCCTGTGGCAAGGCGGCGGGTTCTTCCGCAAGGGGCTGGAGGCGTGGTTCACCTTCTGGATCGAAGCGGTGTGGGGCAAGCGGCGGATCATGGAGGTCTATCTCAACGTCGCGGAAACCGGGATCGGCACCTATGGCGCAGAGGCCGGGGCGCAGCGTTACTTCGGTCATTCCGCCGCGCGGCTTTCCACCGACGAGGCCAGCCGCATGGCTGCCGCCCTGCCCAGCCCCAAGAAACGCAGCGTCAAGAACCCCGGCGGATGGCTCGCGCGCCACGGTAACAATATTGAACGCCGGATCGGCATCGTCAGGCGTGACGGGCTTGATGCTTGCGTCTATAACTGACCGCCAATGCACGCTCATCCCCATCACAGCCATGCCCACGACGGCGCAGCGTCCGAGGGGGCGTCCGATTGTCACGGGCTGCACGACGCGCATGGGCACCACCATGGCCCGGCCAGTTTTGGCCGCGCTTTTGCGATCGGGATCACGCTGAACCTCGCTTTTGTGGTGATCGAGGCGGCGGCGGGGTTCCTCTATGGCTCAATGGCGCTGGTGGCCGATGCCGGCCACAACCTGTCGGACGTGCTGGCATTGGCACTCGCATGGGTTGCCAGCATCGCTGCGCGCCAGCCGCCTTCGGGCCGGTTCACCTATGGCTACAAAAGCTCCACCATCCTCGCCGCGCTTGCCAATGCGCTGCTGCTGGCGGTTGCGATCGGGGCGATCCTGTTCGAGACGTTCCACCGCTTAATGACCCCGCAGCAGCCCGACGGCATGGTGATGGTGATCATCGCCGGGATCGGAGTTGCCATCAACACGTTTACCGCCATGCTGTTTCTGCGCGGTCAGGACGATCTCAACATCAAGGGCGCCTATCTCCACATGGCCGCCGATGCGTTGGTGTCGCTGGGCGTGGTGGCGGCGGGGCTTGCCATCATCTTTACCGGCCTGTGGTGGATCGATCCGCTGGTCAGTATCGTCATCGTTGCGGTGATCGCGTGGGGCACCTGGGGGCTGGCGCGTGACAGCCTGACGATGGGGCTGCTCGCCGCACCTGCGCGGATCGATCTGGCCGAGGTGAAGCAGCACCTTGCCAGCTTTGACGGGGTGACGGCGGTGCATGATCTGCACGTCTGGCCGATGTCGACCACCGAAACCGCACTGACCGCGCATCTGGTGATGCCGGGCAAGCCTGCATCGGACAGTTTCCTGCACGATATCGCTGCCTCGCTTGAAACGCGGTTCGGGGTCGGTCATTCCACCTTGCAGGTCGAAAGCGGCGAAAATCCATGCGGGCAGGGGTGCTGATGGCCGCACATCCCCGCCCCGCCAGCGCCGAAGCGCGCCAGGCACTGCGCGACGCCATGGCGCGGCTTGCCAACGGCGATCAGGCCGCGCTGGAGGAAATCTACCGCGCCACGCGGGTGAAGCTGTTCGGCATAACCTTGCGTATCTTGGGCGACCAGAAGGAGGCCGAGGACGCCTTGCAGGACGTCTATATCAATCTGTGGCAGCGGGCTGACCGCTATGACCCCGAACGCGCCAGCCCGATTGCGTGGCTGGCGGCGTTTGCCCGCAATCGGGCGATTGACCGGCTGCGCACTGGCAAGGTGCGCGGCGGGGCGGTGCCGGTGGAAGAGGCCGCACCGTTGCCCGATGAGGCTCCGCTAGCCGATATGCTGCTGGTGGATGCCGAACAGGCGGCGCAGATCCACAAGTGCCTTGGCGCGCTGGATGACCGCACGCAGGGCCACATCCGCGCGGCGTTTTTTGAAGGCCACACCTATGCGCAATTGGCCGAAGCCGCCGATGTGCCATTGGGCACGATGAAAAGCTGGATCCGGCGCGGGCTGCAACGCCTGCGCGCCTGTCTCGAAGCGAGTGAGGCGGCATGAGCGGCTCTGACAACACTCCAGACAGCGGCGTGCCCCACCAGCCTTTGCGCGACGATCCGATGATCGCTGCCGAGTGGGCACTGGGCCTGCTTGAAGGCGAGGAGCTGCTTGCCGCGCGTGGGAAATATGCAACCGATCCCGACTTTGCGTGGCGAAAGGAGTGGTGGGACGATTGGTTCGCGCCGTTGACCGATGCGATCCCCGGGGCAGAACCCGGCGCGCATGTGTGGGAGGGTATCGCCGCGCGGATGGCTGCGCTCTCGTCGCAGCAGGCACCTGCGCAGAGCAATGTCATCACACTCGAAGCCCGCGTGCGGCGCTGGCAATGGGTGGCGGGTTTGACCTCCGCCGCTGCGGCGATTGCGCTGACGCTGCTTGTTTTCGCGCCCGGTAATGCCCCGGTGCAGGTTCCCGGTGATACGCCCGCGCAGATCGCTGCGGCTGCGCCAATGGTGGCCACCGTGCCGATTGGCGATACCGGGTTGCGGCTCGATGTCACTTACATCCCCGAAAGCGAGCGGATGCTGGTTGCGGCCATCGGGCTTACTGCTGACGGCGTGCATGATCACGAATTGTGGCTGGTGCCTGCGGGCGGCGGCGATCTCAAATCGCTCGGTGTGGTGGCGCCGGGGCAAGTGCGCAGCATGACCCTTCCGGCTGATATTGCGTCGGGCCTGAACGATGGCGCGCGCCTGCTGCTGACGCGTGAGCCGCTGGGCGGAAAGCCTGCCGGAGTGGACGCAGGCCCGGTGGTCGCAGAGGGCGATTTCACCCGCGTCTGACGCCGTTTCGTTTCGTCGCTGGCAGGCGGCAATTCATCTCCATTTGCAATTTATGCGCATCTGCGCGCCGCTGACCTGCGTAGCTTGGGGGCAAGCGAAAGGGCTTGCAGACGTGACATTCCCCTTAAAGGAGATCCTTACTGTGACCCCCAAGACCAAATTTGCAGCCATCATCGCCGCCGCGCTGGCCGCGACCACCGGCCTTGTCGCCGCGCCTGCGCTGGCCGATCATCACAAGGCCGCAACGAAGGCTGAAGCCAATATCGTCGAAACCGCAATCAGCACCGGCGCGCACAATACGCTGGTCGCCGCAGTGCAGGCTGCGGGTCTGGTTGAAACCCTCTCCAGCCCCGGCCCGTTCACCGTGTTCGCGCCGACCGACGCCGCCTTTGCCAAGCTGCCTGCAGGCACGGTTGAAACGCTGGTGAAGCCTGAAAACAAGGGCACGCTGACCGGCATCCTCACCTACCACGCGGTGGCGGGCAAGGTGACTGCGGGTGATCTGATCGGCCTCATCAACGCGAACGGCGGCTCCGCCACCATCACCACTGTCGCAGGCGGCACGCTGACGGCGCAATTGGTGGACGGCAAGGTCGTGATTACCGATGCCGCAGGCGGCAAGACCACCGTCACGACCGCCGACGTCATGACATCAAACGGTGTGATCCACGTTACCGATGGCGTGTTCCTGCCCGCATAATCGGACGAAATAGCGCTGCCCCAAATCCCCCATCCCCTCCCACCGGGACGGCGCTGCAACCGACCCCGTTCGGCCTTTCCTCTAAGGCTGGACGGGGGTTTGTTTAGAGCATCAGGAATATGGCGAATCCGTCCGCACCACCGCAGTCGCCTCGGCATGAAGCGCGCGAAAATCATCATCGGACATTGCAGACAGCGCCTCATAGGCAGGGCGGGTCAAGTCCTTGTCACCATTACCCTCGCCATGGAGCTTGTAGGTTCCGTCCTTGGGATAAATGATGAAATAGAAACTGAGGTCGCTCGGCGACTTCGGGCCAGTGACCACGACAATGCTGGCCCCATCGTCACAGGCGAAAACATTCCATTGCACGCCGTCGAAATAGCGCTCCACTGGGCCAGCCTGACAATTGAGCCGCGGCTTTTCCGGTTCGGCCTCTGCCTGCTCGGATGAGGCCGCTATTGGAACGATGGTCGCAGCGAGCGCGGCAAGCAGCGAAAGAAGCGCGGCGCGCACTGGCTACGCCGCTTCTTCCTTCTTCTCTTCCCCGCCGATCACCCGGATCGGGTCTTTCTTGCCTTCGACCACGTCCTTGTCGATCACGATTTCGGTGACGCCGTCCATGTCCGGCAGGTCGAACATCGTATCGAGCAGCAGGCCTTCGACAATCGAACGCAGGCCGCGCGCGCCGGTTTTGCGCAGGATCGCGCGTTCGGCAATCGCCCGCAGCGCATCGTCGGTAAAGGTCAACTCCACGTCTTCCAGCTCGAACAGCTTGCGGTACTGCTTGACCAGCGCATTCTTCGGCTCGTTCAGGATCGTCACCAGCGCATCGACATCAAGATCGTGCAGCGTGGCGATCACCGGCAGGCGGCCGACGAATTCAGGGATCAGGCCGAACTTGAGCAGATCTTCCGGCTCGCTCTTTTCCAGCAGTTCGCCCACGCGGCGCTTGTCCGGATCCGCGACGTGCGCGCCAAACCCGATCGAACGCTTTTGCAGGCGGTCAGCGATAATTTTGTCCAGCCCGGCAAACGCGCCGCCGCAGATGAACAGGATGTTGGTGGTATCGACTTGCAGGAATTCCTGCTGCGGATGCTTGCGCCCGCCCTGCGGCGGCACGCTAGCCGTGGTGCCTTCCATCAGCTTGAGCAGCGCTTGCTGCACGCCTTCGCCCGAAACATCGCGGGTGATCGAAGGGTTTTCCGCCTTGCGGGTGATCTTGTCGATCTCGTCAATATAGACGATCCCGTGCTGCGCTTTTTCGACGTTGTAATCGGATGCTTGCAGCAGCTTGAGGATGATATTCTCAACGTCTTCGCCCACGTAACCCGCTTCGGTCAGCGTGGTGGCATCGGCCATTGTGAAGGGCACATCGAAGGTGCGCGCCAGCGTCTGCGCCAGCAGCGTCTTGCCCGAACCGGTGGGGCCAACCAGCAGGATGTTTGACTTGGCGAGTTCAACATCGCCCGCTTTGCCTGAATGTTTCAGCCGCTTGTAGTGGTTGTGCACCGCGACCGCGAGCACGCGCTTGGCCCGATCCTGCCCGATGACGTAATCATTGAGCGTGGTGAAAATATCCATCGGCGTGGGGATTTCGCCGTCTTTCTTGCCAGCAATCCCCGCCTTGGTTTCTTCGCGGATGATGTCGTTGCACAGCTCTACGCATTCATCGCAGATGAACACGGTGGGGCCAGCGATCAGCTTGCGCACCTCGTGCTGCGACTTCCCGCAGAAGCTGCAATAGAGGGTGCTCTTGCTGTCAGATCCGCTCAATTTGGTCATTCCTGTGTCCTCAAATCCGCCGCACGGCGCGCCGTCGCGCGCGCAGCAGATTCGTCAAATGTATCGCTCGCACCAGATGAATCAACACATGACGCAAGAATTCGTTTCGTCACCATAGCGCAGGCGGACGCGAAGCGGCGGAAAAAATGCGCCCCTGCCGCGCTTGTCCCACCCCGGTGCAGGTGAACTATGCGCCCTTACTCCGGCGCGCCGCCCGAACCTTCTTCGCCGCCGTTTTCCTCGGTTTCGGGCCGGGTTTCGAACACCTTGTCAACCAAGCCGAACGCCTTGGCTTCCTCGGCTTCAAGGAAGGTGTCACGGTCCATCGCCTTTTCGATTTCTTCTAAGCTGCGGCCGGTGAACTTCACGTAAAGATCGTTCATGCGCGAGCGGATGCGCAGGATTTCGCGTGCCTGAATCTCGATATCCGACGCCATCCCGCGCGCCCCGCCCGAAGGCTGGTGGATCATGATCCGCGCATTGGGCAGCGCAATCCGCATCCCCGGCTCACCCGCAGCAAGCAGGAAGCTGCCCATGCTGGCAGCCTGTCCCATGCAAACGGTCGACACGCGCGACTTGATATATTGCATGGTGTCGTAAATCTGCAGGCCAGCCGTCACCACGCCGCCGGGCGAGTTGATATACATGCTGATCGGCTTTGACGGGTTTTCGCTTTCGAGGAACAACAGCTGAGCGGTCACGAGCGAGGCCATGCCGTCTTCGATCTGCCCGGTAACGAACACGATACGTTCGCGCAGCAGGCGGCTGAAAATGTCGAAGCTGCGTTCGCCCCGGCTGGTCTGTTCGACCACCACCGGCACCAGCGCGCCGGTATAGGGATCGCGCGTGAACTGGCCCTGGGAGCCATAGGTTTCGCCGGAATTGCCGAACAGATCGATCATGAGAGGTGCGTGTCCTTCGTAAGTGCCGATACGGCTATGTCGGAGGCGGGGGGGCAATTTCAAGTGCGTTTACCACGCCGCCTGTGAATTTGCCGAGGTTAGCAGAGCGTTTTACCTCTTGTCGCGGCGCGCAGACGTGGCAAACTCTCACCCTATGACCAACCACGCCATTGCCCGTTTGGGCCTCGCCCTGTTGCTCGCCACCGCCGCAACCTCTGCCTTGGCCGATCCGGGTCAGGATGCCGCCGCGCAGGTCGAGGCTGAGATTGCCCGGATCGCAGCGTTGGATGATGCCGGGCCGATGCTGAATACGGTGATCGCCTACAACCCCGAAGCACCCGCTCTCGCCAAAGCCGCCGCCGAGGCAGGGACGCCGCTGGCCGGACGCACCGTGTTGATCAAGGACAATATCGAAACGCGCGAATTCGCCACCACCGCAGGGTCACTGGCGCTCCAAGGCAACATGACCGGCCGTGATGCGCCGCTGATCGCCAACCTGCGCCGCGCGGGAGGCGTGGTGCTGGGCAAGGCCAACCTTTCCGAATGGGCCAATATCCGCTCGAACAATTCTACCAGCGGGTGGAGCGCGATTGGCGGGCTCACCCGCAACCCTTACGCGATTGATCGCAACACCTGCGGTTCGTCGGCTGGCAGCGGGGCGGCGGTTGCGGCGGGGTTTGCGTGGGGGGCGATTGGCACCGAAACCAACGGATCGATCACCTGCCCTGCATCCATCAACGGCGTCGTCGGCTTCAAACCGAGCGTCGGGATCGTCAGCCGCACCCACATTGTGCCGATCTCAAGCACGCAGGACACCGCCGGGCCGATGACCCGCACCGTCCATGATACGGCGCTGCTGCTGAACGCCATCGCAGGCGAAGACCCCGCCGATCTGGTCACGCTGGAGGCCAGGCGGGTGGCCGATTACACAGCGGGCCTTGATACGTTTTCGCTGCAAGGCGTACGGATCGGGGTGATGCGCGGTTCTGTTGGCAACCGCGCTGATCTGGCCGCGGTGTTCAACACCGCACTCGCCGATCTGGAACGCGCGGGCGCGGTGCTGGTGGACATCAGTTTTGAACCGAACCGTCAGATGTTTGGTGACAGCTTCACCGTAATGATGTTCGAACTGCGCGAGGAAATGGGCAAATATCTCGCCTCAATCCCCGCGTTCAAGGATGGCGCGACCCCGCGCAGCCTCGCCGATCTGATCGCATTCAACACCGCGAACGCCGACACGGAAATGCGCTGGTTCGGGCAGGAATTGTTCGAACTGGCCGAAGCCACCACCGACCGCGCAGCCTACGAAACTGCACGCGTCAATGCGCTAAGGATCGCCGGCCCGGAAACGCTCGATAAGCTGATGGCGGACAATGACGTGCAATTCCTCGTCGTCCCCACACGCGGCCCTGCCTGGGTGAGCGATCTGGTCAATGGCGACAATTTCAATGGCTCGATCGGGTTCGGCAGCCCTTCGGCGATTGCGGGCTATCCGCATCTGACTGTGCCGATGGGCGCGATTGAGGGCTTACCGGTGGGCCTCAGCATCCTTGGTGCCAAGTGGGAGGATCACGCGGTGCTGAAAGCGGGCGCGGCCTACGAAAAAGCGCGGACAGCGAAACTGCCCGCGCCTTCGTTCAAGCGGTGGGAACCAGCAGGGGAATGATCCCCCCGCGCGGGCGCTAATTACTTTTTAGCCGCAGGCTTCTTGGCCGGAGCCTTCTTTGCCGCAGGCTTCTTGGCTTCGGGTTCAGCATCCGCAGGCTTTGCGGCTGCCTTCTTCGCAGGGGCCTTCTTGGCGGCAGGCTTTTCCTCAGCGGGAACGTCTGCCTTGGCTTCAGCTTTTTTCGCCGGAGCTTTCTTCTTGGCCGGGGCTTTCTTCGGCGCAGGCGCAGGCGCGGTTTCTTCCGCTTCGATCGCGGCCTGAAGCTCCTCAACGGTCACTTCGCGTTCCGTAACCTCGGCCTTGTCGAACAGGAAATCGACCACCTTGTCTTCATACAAGGGCGCGCGCAGTTGGGCGGCGGCCATCGGTTCGGACTGGATGTATTGGATGAACCGTTCACGATCCTCGGCGCGGTATTGCGCAGCCGCCTGCTGAACCAGCATCCCCATTTCCTGCTGGGTCACTTCAACGCCGTTCGCCTGGCCGATTTCGGACAGCAGCAGACCCAGACGCACGCGGCGTTCCGCAATCGCCTTGTATTCGTCCTTCTCGTCCTCGATCTGCTTGAGCGCCGCCGCGGCATCCTCATCATTGGCGGCTTCTTGCTGCAACTGCGCCCAGATCTGCGCGAATTCAGCCTCAACCATCGTGGCGGGGACTTCAAAGCTGTGCCCCGAAGCCAGCTGATCGAGCAGCGCGCGCTTCATCTGGGTGCGGGTCAGGCCAGCGGTCTGTTGTTCCAGCTGCGCCTTCATGATTTCCTTGAGCTTCTCAAGGCTATCAAGCCCAAGGTTCTTGGCGAAATCTTCGTCAATCTGGGTTTCGGTTTCGACCTTCACCGCTTTGACGGTGATGTCGAAAGTCGCTTCCTTGCCTGCCAGATGTTCGGCCTGATATTCAGCCGGGAAGGTAACGGTGATAGTCTTTTCTTGCCCTGCCTTCACGCCCACCAGCTGGTCTTCAAAGCCGGGGATGAAGGTGCCCGAACCCAGCACCAGCGCCGCGTCTTCGGCCTTGCCGCCGTCAAATTCGACGCCGTCCAGCTTGCCGACGAAATCGATGATCAGTTGGTCGCCGTCCGCCGCTTTCTTGGTCTTGGCCGCGTCCTTGTAGCTTTTGTTCTGGCCCGCGATACCCGCCAGCGCTTCGTCAATCTGAGCGTCGGTCACTGGCACCACCAGCTTTTCCAGCTTGAGGCCATCGGTGCTCGGCGCATCAATGGTCGGCAGCACTTCTAGGCTGACGCTGATTTGCGCGTCCTTGCCTTCCGCATAATCTTCATTGAGGCCGATTTCGGGCTGCATCGCGGGACGCAGCGCTTCATCGCGCAACAGTTGATCGACCGATTCGCGGATCGTGTCGTTCACCACCTGCCCATGCAGGGCCTCGCCGTGCATTTTCTTGACGAGGTTAGCGGGCACCTTGCCCGGGCGGAAGCCGGGCATCCGCACTTGCGGGGCCACCTTCTTGATCTCGGCGTCGATCTTCGCGGTGAGATCGGCGGCGGGGATCGTGATGAGATAGGCGCGCTTGAGCCCTTCGTTGACGGTCTGCTTGGTCTGCATGGTGACTGGTCTGAAGCCTTCTTGCCAAAAATTTTCGTGGGTGCGGCCCCATCCGTGACGAGTGCGGTTCGGGGCGAATTTGGTGCGGGCGAAGGGACTCGAACCCCCACATCTTGCGATACCAGAACCTAAATCTGGCGCGTCTACCAATTTCGCCACGCCCGCATGCCCGAACGAAGCCGCGCGGGGAAACCGGCTAAGGCACCCCGCGCGTATTAGCGAGCGCCTCTATCCCGCTCCGCGCAAAAGGGCAAGCGCAACACGCTTGAAGGCTTGCTGATTGCCGATTAAGGGCGGGCGCATGAACGATGAAACCCCCAAACCCGCACCCGAAACCACCCGCTCCGCCGCTGGCGCAGACGTTCCGCCCGATCACCTGTCGGTGAATCCGCGAAGCCCATTCTTCGATTCCGAAAAGCTGCAACGCGGCGTCGGCATCCGGTTCAAAGACCGCGTGCGCACCGATATCGAGGAATATTCGGTGTCCGAAGGCTGGGTGCGGGTGCAGGCGGGCAAGAGCCTTGATCGCAAGGGCCAGCCGCTGACGATCAAGCTGACTGGCCCGGTCGAAGCGTGGTACGAAGATTTGGGCGAAAACCCACCCGTCGTCCGCAAGGGTTAAGGCATAGGCAGGGCTGCGCCCGCACCGCTTGCAAACCAGCGCATTTGCGCCCACTTGGCGGCGATCATGTCCTCGCCCCAAAAACCCACTGTCGTCATTATCGGCCGCCCCAATGTCGGCAAGTCCACGCTGTTCAACCGGCTGGTGGGCAAGAAACTCGCGCTGGTCGATGATCAGCCGGGGGTGACGCGTGATCGGCGGATGGGCGATGCGGATATTGCCGGCCTGCAGTTCACCGTGGTCGATACCGCCGGATGGGAGGATGACGACATCCACACCCTTCCCGGCCGGATGCGGGTGCAGACCGAGGCCAGCCTTGATGGCGCGGACGCGGCGTTGTTCGTGATCGACGCGCGCGCTGGTCTCACGCCGTTGGACGAGGAAATCGGCCGCTACCTGCGCGAACAGGAAGTGCCGGTGGTGGTGGTGGCTAACAAGGCCGAAGGTTCGGCGGGCGAACACGGCGTGCTCGAATCCTATGCGCTCGGCCTTGGCGATCCGGTGCCGCTGTCGGCTGAACACGGTGAAGGCATTGCCGATTTGTTCGGCGGGCTGTTTCCGATCATCGGCAACAAGGCCGATCTGTTCGAAGAAGCGCAGGAAATCGAAGCTGCCTACGCCGCTGCGATGGACGAGGGTGATCGCCCCGCCGGGCCGCTGAAACTCGCCATTGTCGGGCGGCCCAATGCGGGCAAATCCACGCTGATCAACCGCCTGCTGGGTGAAGACCGGTTGCTGACTGGGCCTGAGGCCGGGATCACCCGCGATTCGATTGCGGTCGACTGGCAGTGGACCGATCCCAAGACCGGCGAACTGCGTGACATCCGCCTGATCGACACCGCCGGGATGCGCAAAAAACGCAATGTCACAGAAAAGCTGGAAAAACTCTCGGTCGCTGATGCCCGCCGCGCGGTTGATTTTGCGGAAGTTGTGGTGCTGTTGCTCGATGCCACGCAGGGGCTGGAGCATCAGGATTTGAAGATCGCCTCACTGGTGCTCGAAGAAGGCCGCGCGCTGATGATCGCGATCAACAAGTGGGACGTTGCGGAAGGTGCCAGCAGCCTGTTCAACGGCATTCGCGGCGCATTGGATGATGGGCTGGCGCAGGTGCGCGGGCTTCCGCTGTTCGCGGTCAGCGCCAAGACCGGCAAGGGGCTGGATCAGATGCTATCCGGCGCGTTCGAGCTGCGCGATAGCTGGTCGAAGCGGGTATCCACCGCCGCGCTCAATCGCTGGTTCGACGATGCGCTGGAGGCCAACCCCCCGCCCGCACCGGGTGGCAAGCGGATCAAGCTGCGCTATATTACACAGGCTGGCACGCGCCCGCCGCGATTTGTCATCTTTGGCTCGCGGCTGGATATGCTGCCCACCAGTTACGAACGTTACCTCATCAACGGCATACGCGCGAAGCTCGGCTTTGATGCGGTGCCGGTGCGCGTGACGTTGAAAAGCAACAAGAACCCCTACGCCAAGGACGGTTGATGATGTTCGACCTGTTTGCCGTTGCCGCTGATGTGCGCATGCCGTTTGCGCTGGAGATATTCGAACGCACCGCCTCCACCCCACGCGTTCAACAAGTGGTGCAGTTGAGCCTCGCGCCTGCATTCCTGCTATCCGGCATCGGCGCGGTGATGAATGTCATCATGAGCCGGATGATCTGGATCGCCCAGCGGATCGAACGGATCGAGGACAAGCTGGAGGAACAGCGCACCCCCAGGCAAGCGCGCGAGCACGGCTGGCTGATGCGGCGGCGCAAGCTGGCGCAGGGCGCGATTCTGTTCTCAACCGCAGCGGCAGTGATGATCAGCCTGGTGATCGGGATGTTGTTCATCTCAGCCTATATCACATCGCAGATCGGCACGCTGATTGCCGGGCTATGGGTGCTGACGATGGTGCTGCTGGTGACAGGGCTTGCGTTTTTCCTGCTGGAAACGCGGCTGGCGGCCATCGGCGCGCAGGCGCCGAAGGATTAGCAGGCTGACACGCAAAAGAGGCAGAGCTTTGGCGGCCCTGCCTTTTTTGCGGCGTCAGCGGAGACTCATTACTTGATCATCTTGACTTCGCGCAGGACATGAACCGCCTGGATCGTGCGGATCCGGTTATACAGCTCCAACACCGTTTTGTTCGACTGGTCCAAATTGGCCTTGCCGTATTCTTCGAGGAATTTCAGATAGCGCGCCTTGTTGGGGCCGGTCATTTCCGTGTTCGGGAAAGTCACCCGCAGGACGACATTGAATTCGTTTTCCCCATAGGGAACCTCGTAGATCGCATAGCTTGAAATATAGCCCAGTTTCTTCTGCACCTCGTTGGCCGCGACCCACGTCGACTTGAGGCCTTCCAGATAGGTTTCAAACTGGCCTGCGTCGACTTTGACGAAGGTCAGTTCGACAACCTCGTCAGCCGGTTGGTAATTCTCGTAAAGCTCCATTTGCGCGGCCGCCGGAACCGCCATCGCCAGTGTGGCCGCAGCAATGCCGCCACTGATCGTCTTGATAATCGCGTTCATTGGTAATCCCCTCTTTGCTTGTATGTTAGCAAAGGAAGGCGCCCCGATGATCGGGAAGCATCGCAGCCTCATATCACAAGGCGCGACACTGATCAGCAAACCACGTTGATCCACTCCCCCCGGGAACAATAATGTGGAAGCACACTTGCCAAGTCAAACGCTGCACCAGCCTTGAAACGTCAAAAAAACGTCAATTCGTTCGAAAATGACTTGTGAACGAATAAGCGGCCCGCAACTATCGTTACGGGCCGCTCAAAATTGCGTTTGCAGATTACCCTGCAATCAGCTTTCAGCCTTCGCCCGCTGGTTTGCTTTGCAATTGCACGTAGTTTTCCAGCCCCATGCGTTTGATCATGTCAAACTGGGTTTCGAGGAAATCGACATGCTCTTCCTCGTTGTCGAGGATGTGGGCGAACAGATCGCGGCTGACATAGTCGCGCACGCTTTCGCTATGCGCAATTGCTTCGCGCAACAGCGGGATCGCTTCATTCTCAAGCGCGAGGTCGGCCTTGAGCACTTCCTCGACATTTTCGCCCACCTTCAATTTGTGGATCGCCTGAAAATTGGGCAGCGCATCAAGGAACAGGATGCGCGCCGCGAGCTTGTCGGCGTGCTCCATTTCCTCGATCGATTCCTTGCGCTCATAAGCGGCGAGCCGGGTCACGCCCCAATCGTCGAGCACGCGGTAATGCAGCCAATACTGGTTGATCGCCGTCAGCTCGTTGGTGAGCGCCTGATTGAGATAGTCGATGACTTTGGGGTCGCCCTTCATGGCGGTTACTCCTTGCGATAGATCAATGCGCCTCTTCGGCGTTGCATTAACAATAGACGCTGCAAGGGTGTGTCCGCAAGGGGCGGTCCGATACTTTTCGTTATGAATCAAAAGTTTGCGAGGTATTCGCAATCACAAATAGCGCGTGCTATCCTGCGAGCACCTCGCAAGACGCAGCAGCGCGTTCCGCATCGATGATTTGTTGCGCTTCCTCAAGGCATTGCCCGCAATTGGGGCGCTTGCCGAGGCTCGCGTAAGTCGCTTCAGCGTCGCCCTTGCAACAAAGCGCGGCCTTGCGCAGGTCAGTTTCGCGAATTGCATTGCAGATGCAGATATACATGGCCGCCGAATCACTCCTGCGAAGCGTTTGCAGAAGCGAATGTATGCGAATTATTCTCAATAACAAGGCGTTTTTGAAGTCATTGATTTCCGCACCGCCACCGCGATGCGATATCCTCGCTCATTTTCGCAACGGAAAAACGGTGCGATAGGTCAGACTCCGCCAAAACCATTCGAGCGGGCCGTAACGGAAGCGGTCAAGCCACGGCTTTGACCATGCCAGCATCACCGCCCAGGCCAGCACCACCACGATATACAACTGCGGGCGATTTAATTCCCCGAACAACCCCAGCGCCCAGCCGTGGAACACCAGCATCATCAGGATCGAGGTGCCGAGGTAATTGGTAAACGCCGCCCGGCCCGCAGCGCGAATGCGCTCACCCAGCCAGCCTGTCGCTGACGGTGCATAGGCCACCAGCAATGCCGCCAGCCCCAAAATCATCCACAAGCGCGGCAATGGGCTCCATCCGATATAGGCGGCGAGAGTTCCATAGAACGTAAAGCCCCCGGCCTGCACCACCAAACCAATCGCCAGATGCGCCAACCCGCCCGCGATCACGCCGATCCAGCCCCAACGCAACAGCTTGGCGCGGCCAATCGCTCCGTTGAAAAAGCCTAGCCGATATAGTGCCACCCCGATCAGCATAAGTGGCAATGTCTCCAACCCGAACAGCAGCGCATTGTTCAGCGGTTCGTTCCATTGCTCGGTCAGGCGGTGCATCACCAGCGTGCCGTAATCGCCAGCGGCAATGGCGGCGTTGGGCACATCGCCGTGAGCCAGCGCTTCATCAATACCAGCGATCATCCCGGCGCGCGCTTCCGCCAGTTCGGGGCTGATTTCGCCGAACGACGTATCGGCGATCGCCCAGGTCGTGGTGAACATCGCGGCGTAGATCAGCACGCCCAGCATATAACCTGCCAGCCCGACCCACAGCTGCGTCTTGATGCTCCACTTGAGGCAAGCGAGCGCAACAAAGCCGAACAATGCGTAGTAAAACAGGATGTCGCCCGGCCAGATGAAGAAGAAATGCACCATCCCGAACACCATCAGGATCGCCAGCCGCCATGCCTGAAGCCCGCGCGTTGCGCCGCGTGCCCAGGCTTTTTCCATGAACAGATAAATCCCCGCGCCGAACAGCAGGGTGAACAATCCGCGCATCTTGCCATCAATGGCCACGAACTGCGCGATCCACATCCAACCGTTCGGATCACCCGGATCGGTCAGGAACGCGGAAGGATACATGTAAGCTTCAAACGGCTGACCGAAGGCGATGATATTCGCAGCCAGAATGCCCATCACCGCCAATCCGCGAATGAAATCAAGCGTGTCTATCCGCTCTCCGCTGGCGACCGGGGCGATGGCAGCAGCCCCATCGGGGTGAATGCCCGCTGCTCCGCGCCCGCTCAAAGTGTTATCCATCGCTGATCCCCCGCCCCCCATGTTGCGGGAGACTAGCAAATTTCGGGGTCTTGGGAAGCGCGACCTTTGCGTTTGATCAAGCAGCGCGGGACGCGGTGCAGATGTTGTCGCGCGCACGGGGTCAGGGCGCTAACGCTGTCCCACCACAAGGCAGGCCTTTCCTTGCCGCTTAAGTGCGGCACAGGCGCGGGCGGCTTCGGCCTTGCTGGCAAAGCCGGTGGCGAGCAGGCGGGTGACTTTGCCGCTGGGCACAAGCGTCTTCTTGGTGCCGGCCAGCGCCGCATTGCCCGAAAGCTGGTTCCACATACGATCGGCATTGGCCGCAACCCCGAAAGCACCCAGCTGGATCCGCCATGTGCCCTGCTTGGTCGCAGCAACAGGTTGCGGGCGCGCAGCGGGCTTGGGCGCAGGTGCGGCAGCAGCAACCGGGGCAGCCGCTGCCAGCGTTGTTCTGTGTGCAGGTTGCGCGGCGGGCTGGTTTGCAGCCGCAATCACCGGCGGGCGCATTGTGAGTTCAGCCGCAGCGAGTTCAGCCGCGCGTTGCACCCTTGCGCCAGCCTCCAACTCCCGCGCGAGCGACTGCGCCTGACTGCGCTGAGCGGCGGGCACATATTGATCCATCTGTGCCAGTGCATCGCGCGCCTGCGGCAGGCCCGCACTATTCGCCAGCGTCATCAAGGCATAGGCGCGCACCCAATCGAGCGGGGCATAATCCGCATTGAAGTGCGACAGACCAAGCACATATTGCGCGCGCGGATCGCCGCGATCGGATGCGGCGCGGATCATCGGCATGGCCTTTTCCTGCTCGCCTTCCTGAAACAGCATCAGCCCGTAATTGTCGGCAGCCTTGATATGGCCAAGCCGGGCTGCCTCTTCATAGAGCTGGCGCGCGCGGGAATTATCAGCCTCGACCCCGCGCCCAAGGCGATAGGCCTGCGCCAGATTAAACACCGCATCGGCATCGCCAGCCGCCGCGGGGCCCTGCCATTCAGCAACCGCGCGGGTAAAGTCGCCCGCTGTCCAAGCGTCGACCCCTGCTTTGACATCCGCCAACGCCGGGCCAGCGAACAGCGCCAATGCGGCGATGCTCAACCCTGTGCGGGCAGATATGCCTGCAATGTTCTGTGTGACCTTCGATTTCATCATCCGTGCTCTTGTTTCCGCCTTGTGCGATGCTGCGTGCGATGCGGCATGATCGATGGCCCTCCTCATAATCCAAACATGGTTAGCAAACCGTTGCAATGCATTGAGGCCTCGCCCGGACACGATGGAATTGTGCAACGCCAACCAATTGGATTGCACTCCGGCGTCCGATCTTAACCCAAAATTAGGGGTATCCTGCGATCCCGTGGTCATCCAGCCGTTGTCAGGTTCCGCAATAGGGCGGCCCGCAGCGGATCAACCCAGGGGGACCCAAGCGTTGCGTGTACTCGCTTTGGCATCGCAGAAAGGCGGATCGGGCAAGACCACCCTGTCCGGACATCTCGCCGTCCAGGCCCAGCGCGCAGGCGCTGGCCCGGTCGTGCTGATCGACATCGACCCGCAAGGTTCGCTCGCCGATTGGTGGAACGAGCGGGAGGCGGAATATCCCGCCTTCGCGCAAACCACCGTATCGCGGCTAGCCAATGATTTGCAGGTGCTGCGTCAGCAGGGCTTCAAACTGGCGGTGATCGATACACCTCCGGCCATCACGATGGCGATCCAGTCGGTTATCGGTGTGGCGGAATTGATCGTCGTGCCGACTCGCCCCTCGCCGCACGATTTGCGCGCTGTTGGGGCAACGGTTGACCTGTGCGAACGCGCGGGCAAGCCGCTGGTGTTTGTCGTCAATGGCGCCACCCCCAAGGCCAAAATCACTTCGGAAGCTGCGGTCGCGCTGTCACAGCACGGCACCGTGGCGCCGATCACACTCCACCACCGCACCGATTTCGCCGCCTCGATGATCGACGGGCGCACGGTGATGGAAGTCGATCCCGAAAGCCGCAGCGCGGCCGAGATCACGGCTTTGTGGCGCTACATTGCCGATCGGCTTGAAAAGAATTTCCGTCGCACCGTGTTTGCTCCGGCCCCCAATGGCCAGGCGCAGCAGATGGGCGGCGTGCCGCGTCCCGCTGGTGGTTTCGGCCGCCGGGTAGCGCAGTAAGCGAAGGGGGCCAAGGCTATGTCCGAACCCGGTTTCGCCTCACTCAGCCCGACCTTGCTCGCCCGCAAGGGTGGCGCAAAGCCAGCCATGCGCCCGCAGCTTGCACCGCTGACGCAAGACGGTTCAGCGCTCGCCGCGCTGCCCGACGACCAGCTCGAAGACCTCGGCTGGAACGACATGGGCGGGCACGAGGGCGACGGCGGCGCCGACATCGTGCCGATCAACGCCGACATTACAGCCAATGGTGTCACACACACCCCCGGCCCGATCATACGTCGCCATCAGCGCCGACTCGAAGAACGGGTGCTCGCCGATGCTGCTATGACCGGCCCGGACGACAGCAATCCTGACTGCGACAACGAGGATGACGGTTACGAACCCGACTTCTCCAGGGCAGCGCCAGTTGCCGTGCTTGCAGCCGCGACATCGAAACCACGCACTCCTGCGGCTCAATCAGGTCGCCGCGCTGCTTTCACCCTGCGGCTTGATGCGGAACGCCACCTGAAACTGCGTCTTGCCGCGACCATGCAGGGTATCAGCGCGCAAGTGCTGGTGACCGAAGCGCTCGATAGATTGCTTGCCGAAGTCGATGAGCTTGATGTGATCGCCAAACACCTCAAACGCCACTGACCGCGCACCAACCACGCACCCATGCAACCACACAATGAACCAGCAGAATAAAACGGGGAAATGACAATGGACCGCAGCATCAGACAAGCACCGCGTATCGCGCTTGCCGTCTCGACCGCGCTCGCAGGGTTGGCGCTGGCGGGGTGCACCACCTCGGCCGCGCCCAAGGCCGACATGTCGTTCGCCAGCGCGCAGAACGCGCTCGGCAAAGGCCAGGTCGACAAGGCCATTGCCCACGCCGAAGCTGCTGTGCTGGCCGAGCCGCGCAACCCGGGTTATCGCGCGTTGCTGGGCGCTTCTTATATGGAGGCAGGGCGTTTCCAGTCGGCAGCAACCAGCTTTGGCGATGCGCTTGATCTCGGCGATGAAAACCCGCGCACCGTGCTAAGCTTCGCACTCGCCAAGATTGCGCTGGGCGAAGGCCGTTCGGCATCGGCAGTGCTGGATGAATATGCCAACCTGATCGATCCGGCTGATCTTGGACTGGCGCTTGCATTGGCTGGTGAACCCGAACGTGGCGTGCATGTATTGATCAATGCCGTGCGCGCCAGCGACCAAGTCTCGCCCAAGCTGCGCCAGAACCTTGCCTACACCTATGCGCTTGCCGGCAACTGGCGTGCAGCGCGGGTGATGGCGGCAGAAGATGTCCCGGCTGACCAGCTCGACCAGCGCCTCACCCAATGGGCCGCAATGTCCGCGCCCGAACAGTTTCGGCAACGCGTTGCCAGCCTGCTGGATGTGACCCCGCAGATGGATGCAGGCCAGCCGCAGCGCCTTGCGCTCGCCAATTTCCCGAGCGACGCGATGATGTTTGCCGAGGCCGCTACGCAAGCGCCAACGGAAATGGTCGCCGAAGCCCCCACCCCCGCCCTCGCTGCAGAACCGACCCCGGTCGCCACCTTTGCTCAGGCCTTTGAAGACGCCCCTGCATCTCGGCCCGCATCGCGCATCAGCTATGTTTCGAGACCGGTGGTGCAACAATTGCCCGCCCGCGCCGAACGCACAGCCCCGCGCTCTGCCCCCCGCATGGCCGCTGCATCATCGCAGCGCCGCATGGCCGCGACTGCCGCCCCCGCGCCAGTCGCCAGCGACAAGAGCGCAGCCTCGCATCTCGTGCAGCTTGGTTCCTACAGCAGCAAGGTTGAGGCTGAACGCGGCTGGACTGTGCTCAAGGCCAAGTTCCCCGAATTGAAGGACCACAATCTCGTCATCACCGAAGCGGTGGTGAACGGGCGCAATTTCTGGCGCGTCGCTGCCGAAGGCTTTGGCCCGAAGAGCGCGCAAAGCCTGTGTTCATCGGTCAAGTCGGCTGGGCGCGGCTGCTTTGCCTATGCCGCATCAAGCCCACCTGCTGGCGCGGTAAAGCGCGACGTGCGGATGGCATCGCGCGCACGCTAATTCCAGCGAGCTAAGATGCTGCTGCATCACGCGCTGGAGATGCTCAAACGCCGCACGGGCTTAACCAAAGTCCGATGCGGCGGGGCTCATCGCACTTTGGTATAAAGCGGTCCCTGGAAACAGTCAGCGAAACTCCTCCCGGAAGGCTCCGCGCTTTCCGGGAGTTTTTCTTATGCGCTTAACGCAACGCCGCCCTTCCACAGGCGCAGCACCCGGCCTTGTGCCCCCTGCCGGTCAAACGGGGTGTTGTCGGCTGTGGCCTCCATCTTGCGGCGGTCGATGATCCACGGCGCTTCGGGATCAATCAGCGCAAGGTCAGCCTCCAGCCCCGCCGCCAGTTCGCCCGCTGAAACGCCCAGCAACCGCGCGGGATTGCGGGCGAGGAGATCAAAAGCGCGGGTCATGTCGATCACCCCGTCGCGCACCAATGTTAGCGTTAACGGCAGCAGCGTTTCGGCCCCGGCCATGCCCGGCGCGGCATCGGCGAATGGCAGACGCTTATCTTCGGCCCCGCGCGGATCGTGGCCGCTGGCGATTACATCAACGACGCCGTCCGCAATCGCGCTCAACGCCGCCTGCCGGTCTGCCTCGCTGCGCAAAGGCGGCGACAGACGGGTGAAGGTGCGGAAATCGGCGGTCGCAAGATCCGACAGCATGAAATGCGCGGGCGTGATCCCGCAGGTCACTGAGACGCCCTGCGCCTTGGCCGCCTTGACCAGCGCAAAGCCCCGCGCGGTCGTCACCTGCCTGATATGCAACCGCGCCCCTGCGAGTTCAGCCAGCGCAATGTCGCGCGCAATCGCCAGTGCTTCGGCTTCGGCAGGCGCAGCGGGCAGGCCCAGCCGCGTGGCAATCTCGCCAGCGGTCGCCGCCGCTGCTCCGGTCAGCCCGCCGTCCTCGGCATGGGTGACCACCACCAGATCGAGCATCGCTGCATATTGCAACAGCCGCAGCATCACGCCTGAATCCGCGATCCAGCCCCGCCCGGTGGCAATCCCGCGCGCGCCCGCATCCTGCATCAGCGCGATTTCCGCCAGCTCGCGTCCCTCAAGACCGCGCGTTGCCGCAGCCAGCGGGTGCACCCACAAATCGGGCTTGCCGCTTTTGGCGATGAAGTTGACCCGGCTCGGCAGATCGAGCGGCGGGGATTGATCGGGCATCAACGCCGCGCGGGTGATCCCGCCAAAATGAAACGCGGGCTTGTCGACCGCGAACACGCCCAGATCAACCAGACCGGGGGTGACAAGCCGTCCGCGCGCATCGATCACCTCGTCGCTATCTTGCGCACTCACATCCGCATCGACCGCCATAATCACGCCATCAGCGCAGCGGATCGCGCCGTGCACCAAACCGTCGGGGGTGACCATCTGCGCGTTGGTGATCGTGAAAGGCCGCGCCTGCTTCATGCCCTCCAGCCCTCCAGCCCGCGCGCTTCCCGCGTGAGGATGTCGAGGCACGCCATGCGGATCGCGACGCCCATTTCCACCTGCCGGGTGATCAGCGACCGCCCTGCCATGTCGGCGACTTCGCTATCGATCTCCACCCCGCGGTTCATCGGGCCGGGGTGCATCACCAGCGTACCGGGCGCAGCGCGCTCCAGCCGCTCGGCTGTCAGCCCGTAGAGATGGCGATATTCGCGCGCCGAGGGGACGAATTGCCCGCTCATCCGTTCGGATTGCAGGCGCAGCATCATCACCACCTCTGCGCCTTCAAGCGCGGCGTCGAAGTGGTGGAATACTTCCACCCCCATCGCTTCAATCCCGGCGGGCATCAGCGCAGGCGGCGCACACACCCGGACATTGGCACCAAGAGCGGTCAGGCACAGGATGTTCGATCGCGCCACCCGGCTATGCAGGATGTCGCCGCAGATGACGATTGTCAGCCCGGTGAAGTCCTCCGCCCCATCGCCCCGTTCGCGCAGGGCATGGCGCAATGTCAGCGCATCGAGCAGCGCCTGCGTGGGGTGTTCGTGGCTGCCATCGCCCGCGTTCAGAACCGGGCAATCGACCTTGTCAGCAATCAGCCCGGTTGCGCCCGACGATCCGTGGCGAATGACAATCGCATCGGCGCGCATCGCATTAAGCGTGATCGCGGTATCGATCAGCGTCTCACCCTTCTTCACGCTTGATGTGGCGGCGTGCATATTGACCACGTCCGCCCCCAGCCGCTTTCCCGCGATCTCGAACGACAACAGCGTGCGGGTGGAGTTTTCAAAGAAGGCGTTGATGATGGTCAGGCCGCTCAGCAGATCGGTGTGCTTGGCGCTCTGCCGGTTCAGCGCGACCCATTGATCGGCCTCATGCAGCAGATAGAGAATTTCGTGGCGCTGCAATTGGCCGATGGCGGTCAGATCACGATGCGGAAACGCCAGCCTCCCCGCTGGAAAGCGGCCCGTGGCGGGGGAATGATCGCGCGCATCCATCGTGAACCAAGCCCCTAGTCGAGCGTCGTGCGCTGCTCAACCCATTCCTGCGGCGCTTTCCCGTGGAAGTTGCCAGCATCAGCGCCTAGATAGCAGCCTAGCGTGAAAAAAGGGACGATTGAATGAGCTTTGTCGGCAAAGTGTGGAAGGTTCTCGTCGGGATCAAGGACGCTCTCGTTCTCATGTTCATGCTGCTGTTCTTTGTCGCGCTGTTTGGCATCCTCTCGGCCCGTCCCAGCCCCGGCCAGGTTCGCGATGGCGCGCTGTTGATCGAGCTTAGCGGGGTGGTGGTTGAGGAAAAATCGGCAATTGACCCCATCGCCGCGCTGCTTTCCGGCAGTGCCCCGATCGAAGAATACCGCGCCCGTGATCTCGTCCGCGCGCTCGACGCGGCGGCGAGCGACGATCGGATCAAGGCGGTAGTGTTTGATCTCACTACGTTTCTAGGCGGCGGTCAGGTGCACCTCACCGAAATCGGTGAAGCGATGGACCGGGTGCGCAAGACGAAAAAGCCGGTGCTGACCTACGCGCTTGGCTATGCCGATGATCACCTGCTGCTGGCCGCCCATGCCAGCGAGGTGTGGCTCGATCCGCAGGGGCTGGCGGTAATTTCCGGGCCGGGCGGCAGCAATCTCTATTACGCCGGACTGCTCGAAAAACTCAGCGTCAACGCCCGGGTTTACCGTGCGGGCGATTTCAAATCGGCGGTGGAGCCCTATTCGCGCAGCTCGATGTCGGATGAAGCGCGCGCGAATGTTGGCGGCGTTTACAGCGCGTTGTGGGAAGAATGGCAGGCCAATGTGAAAAAGGCCCGCCCCAAGCTGGCGCTGGCCCGCGTGACCAGCGACCCGGTCGGCTGGATCGACAGTGCAGGCGGCGATCTGGCCAAGGCGGCGCTGTCCGCCGGGCTGGTCGACAAGCTGGGCGACCGCGCCGCATTCGGCGCACGGGTTGCCGAAATCGCGGGCAAGGACACCTGGAGCAAAAAGCCGGGCAGCTTCGCCGCAAGCGACCTTGGTGCATTCCTCGCCGCTGTCGGCGCTGACACTGCGGGCAAAGCGATCGGCGTCGTCACGATCGCAGGCGATATCGTCGATGGTGAGGCCGGGCCGGGCGTTGCCGGGGGTACCCGCATCGCTGACATTCTTGACGAAGCGCTCGACGATGATCTGGCCGCGCTGGTGGTGCGGGTCGATTCGCCGGGCGGATCGGTGACCGCTTCGGAAGAAATCCGCCGAGCAATTCAGCGCCACCGCGACCGCAAGATCCCGGTCGCCGTCTCTTTCGCCAACATCGCGGCAAGCGGCGGTTACTGGGTATCGATGTCGAGCGACCGCATCTTTGCCCAGCCGGAAACCATCACCGGTTCAATCGGGGTGTTCGCGGTTGTGCCGACCTTTGAACAAAGCGCCGCACGCCTTGGGGTCACGGCGGACGGTGTCCGCACCACGCCGCTGTCCGGCCAACCCGATTTCATCGCGGGTTTCTCGCCAGAAATGGATGCGATCCTGCAAGCCTCGATCGGAGGAAGCTACACGGATTTCCTCAATCTGGTGTCAAAGGCGCGCAAGATGCCAGTCGACAAGGTCGATGCCATCGCGGGCGGGCGCGTATGGGATGGCGGCACCGCGCGCCAGCTTGGCTTGGTCGATGAGTTTGGCGGGCTACAAGATGCGCTGGCATGGGCCGCTGCCAAGGCAGGGGCGAAAGAGGGCGAATGGCACCCGGTTTTCCTTGGCGACAAGGCCGAGAATTACGATTCGCTGATCCGCCAGTTGGTGACAAGCAACGCGGCAAAAGCACCGGTGACACAGGGCGGTGATATGTTCGCCCTTACCGCACGGCGAAATGGCGACCTCGCCGCCCGTCTGACGCGCGATGCACAGCGGTTGCTCGGCACAGGCGGCATTCAGGCCTATTGCCTTGAATGCCCAGAGAGCGTCAGCGCGCCATCCCGGCGTGAGAAAACCAGCCGCGAGTATCAAAGCACGTTGTTCAATTTGCTGGCATGGATGGCAGCGCCATAAGGTCCATTAGAAATTCCAAGCGAAGCCAGCGGCAACGCTTGCCAAGCGCGTGGGCGCTCAGTAAAGGCGCTCCCCTGTCCGGGCTGTTCGGCCCCGAGGACGGGCGCGTAGCTCAGCGGTAGAGCACACCCTTCACACGGGTGGGGTCACAGGTTCAATCCCTGTCGCGCCCACCATCTTTTCAGACACCTATATGGAAAGATGATGCCACTAACCCCGCGAGGTGTAGCGGCAGGGGTATTTAACGCCTCGGCCCCGATCAGAAAATGTTCAACGGAGAATCTAAGAAGCGACTTAGAGCGGGACACAGCGCCTCTGCGACAATTACCTACGTTGACAAAATTCGATTCCCTCGGGATTAGGGAGCCTAGGGAAAATCCCTTTGCGGGGAATCATGCGATATACGGGGGCCAAATATTTCTCTTTCGCGAAGCAAGATCGTCACAATCCGTGGCTCGATCTGCTGCGATCACTTGCGATATTTCTGGTCTTGCTTAGGCATGGCTCGCGCATTGAAGGCCAGGCCCCATCGGGTGACTTTCTTTCCAATGTTTTTGCCAATGGCTGGATTGGCGTCGACCTGTTCTTTGTCCTTTCGGGATATCTGATCGCCAGCGCACTGATCCGGCGATTTGAAGTGCGGAAAACCCTTTGGCCCACGGCGTATTTCAGAGACCGCATTTTACGCATTGTGCCGGCCTACTACGTCGTGCTGCTGCTCTGCATGCTGGGCTTCTTCCCGGGCTTCTCGATTAGCAGCTCCGCCCCCGGCGAAAGCTTTATCGCGCACCTTCTGTTCCTACAGGATTACACCGGGTCCGACATCAACGTCGTCTTCTGGTCGCTTGGTGTCGAGGAGAAGTTCTACATTCTCGCGCCGTTTGTGATTCTACTCATGGTTAGGGCAAGGACGATCACCCAATGCGCATTATTGGGTTCGTCGCTGCTGCTGATCTCTCCCATTTGTCGGGGATTGGCTTTGGCCGCCGTCGATCAGCCGATTAGCTATGAGGAGTTCTTCTACCTTTTACGAAGCCCTTTCCACATGTCGCTAGAAGGGTTTGTCGTGGGCATCATGGCGGCGCTCATCCTTTCAAAGGGCTGGTCGATCTCGAAGGCGAACGCCGGCATCGGACTGGCCGCAAGCGGCGGCGCCCTACTGCTCGTCCTCGGCTCGCATGATTTCTATGCCAGCATCACCGGATACGATGCATGGTTGCAACCAACGATATTCGCGTTGCTGTTCGGCATCATGCTGCTTTGCGCCGCATCGCTGGACGGCGAGAAACTAAAGTTAGAACCTTTCTTTAGAACGAACGCGCGTCTGAGCTATGCGCTCTATCTCGTCCATTTTCCGCTAATCCCGATGGCAACCTATTTGAGCCAGCAGCAGCATCCGCTCGTGTTTTGGGCGATTTATCTGCTGCTGGCCTATACCGCAGCAATTCTTCTACATTTCGGCATAGAAAAGCCGTTCCTGATCATTAAGAACCGCGCGAACAAAAGGGTTCGGACCTCCGGCGGTTTCGAAGCAAAGGAAGCGGTTGCACCATGACCTTCCTCGACAATTATGCAGACCATATCCTGTTTCTGCTCAGTGCGGCGATGATTTTCTTGCCGCTTGAGCACATCCTACCGCGCGTGAAGCGTGAGAAGTTCATTCGCGAAAACCTCAGCCTTGATCTGCTTTATATGCTTCTGGGCGCGCTGATGATCATGCTCCTAGCAGGTCTGTACATCAGCCTCGTGGTGGGCCTCTTAGGGAACCTCATTCCCGAATCAGCGCAGGCTTTCGTTCGGTCGCAACCTCTCTGGGCGCGCGTGATACTGCTGATCATCGCAGCGGATTTTTATTATTACTGGGCGCACCGCCTGTTCCATACATTCCCGGTTCTCTGGAAATTCCACTCCATCCATCATTCGATCCGGCAGATGGACTGGATCGCTGCGCATAGGACGCATCCTATCGATACCGCCATCACCAATTCCGGAGCCATTATCCTAGCTATCCTATTTGATTTCGGCGCTGCTGCGGTGCTCCTCTTCAGCGCGCAATTCTCATGGCATTCGCTGCTAAAGCACTCGAACATCAAGGTTAGCTGGGGACCGTTTCGCTGGCTATATCTGACTCCCACCTTCCATCATTGGCATCACGCGAATGTGGCGGAGGCCTATGACAAGAACTTCACCGGCCAATTGCCAGTTTGGGACCTACTTTTCGGCACCGCAATAATGGAAGAGAAAACAAGTCCACCAAAATATGGAGTGGACGATCCAGTGCCGACCACATTCCTAGCTTCACTTGCCTATCCGTTCATACCATTAAAAGCGTCAAAAACCGTCAATGCTGGCACTTTGAAGCCTTCGGCTGAACAACCCGCGCAAGATTGACTGCTGAAGAGAAAAGCGGACTATCGCCATCATACCGCATAGGGGCTCACGTCGCTATTCGCGCACCCGTAGCACAAGCGATGGTGCGGCCCCTCGCTCTCGATGGGCCTACGGTAGCGGAGACACGGCCGCGTCACCGTCTCCACCGAATCGTCGAATACATCCCGGCGCTTGCGGTAGTTTCGCGGCCGCTCGCTCAATCGGTCGCCAGCAACATAAAGCCGAAGGCACCGTGCTGCTCTTTCGTCATTAGGTGCTTGGCGTCGTGGGTCCCCGGCGCGTTGCGGAACACGTCCACCCAGAGCTCCTTCCCTCGTTCGATGCGGCACATCTGCCCAAACCGAACCCAGTGCTCGGCAATCGGCACCTCGAAGAGGAGCAGCGAACCTGCGGATCATCGGCACGGGCATGCCGAGCGCGCTTTGTGATTATGCCGTTGCGATCCGCATCGCCAGCGACTGCCTCGCACACCTCTTCGCCCAAACGCTCAGGCGCGCGCCCACATTCGCAACAGGTTGGCGATCGTCTTGTCGAGCGTCAGCAGTTCGGCCGATTGCAGGGGCAGCGTCTGGCGCAGCACAGTGCGCAGGTTTTCAAGATCGAACAGCATGTCGCGTTGCGCCTGATCGGCGATCACGCTTTCGATCCACCCGACGCACACGGTCCTTGTGCCGCGTGTGACAGGCTTTACCTCGTGAATGCTGGCCGACGGATACAGCACCAGATGGCCGGCCTCACCCTTCACTTCCTGGGTCATGCCCGCCGCATGGATCACCAGCTCGCCGCCATCATATTCGCTGGGCGGGGTGAGAAACAATGTAAACGACAGGTCTGTGCGCAGGCGCGCGGAGCCTTTGCCCATCAGCGCATTATCGACATGCGCGCCATATTGCCCGCCAACCTCGGTCTTGCTGATAATCAGCGGGGAGAACCGCCGGGGCTGGGCTGCGGCTTTGATCACAGTGTTTTCGGCGATGATCGGCAGCAATTCATCCTGCACCCGGCGCCCGGCGGTGGTGCCCATCGCGGCTTGCAGGTTGCGCTTCACCTGACGCGCAACCCCGCCCGCCGTCTCACGCCCGTCGCGCCATTCGAGCAGGTCGATGCGCGCGCGCAAGGCGGCAAGGTGTTCAACATTGCTGAGCGCATTGATGACAAGGATCATGAGAAGCAGGCCTAGCGCCAGACGCGCGGCATGAAAAGCGCACGGTGAGTGCTGCCATGGCTTCAGCGGCGCCGAATGCCCTCAGCGAGCAAGCGATTGATCCCCGCCGCGACGTCTTCTGGCGGCAGTTCGGACTCACCCCATACGACATAGCGCAGGCCCGCAAACACGTTCATTCCCATCACCGCCCAAGCCTCAAGCTCTCCCAGCCCCTCGCGCAATTCACCGCTGGCCGTTCCGGCGCGCAAGCGATCGGCGATGCGATCGGCGATGGTTTCGTAGTGCTGACGGTAGCTGGCGGGATCGACGAATTCCGCTTCGTCGATGATGCGGTAGATTTCCTTGTGTTCCGCTGCGAACCGCAAGAATGCGGCGAGCGCCGCCCGCTCAATCTCCAGCGCGCCCATGTCGTCAGAAAGTGCTGAACGCGCGCTGGTGCGCACTTTCTCGCTCATGTCGGCGACCAGCGCGCGGAACAATGCGTCCTTGCTGTCAAAATAGGTGTAGAAGCTGCCCAGCGCGACGCCTGCACGGCGGGTGATCGAACTGACCGAGGCTTCGTGAAAGCCTTTCTCGCCAAACTCCTCCGCCGCCGCATCAAGCAGCTTGCGTAGCGTCCGTCGTCCGCGATCGGTGCGCGGGGTTTTGGCATCGGGCACAGCGCCTTTGGTCAGCATTCGGTCGCTCTCCTTGTATCTGCAACCTGTGTCCTGCTCGCATGACTGTTGCCCATTGGCACCTCCCTCGAACCATTCGCTACGCTTGCATCACATGGCACACAAGTCCTAACTTGAAACATGGTTCAACTTTCAATATCAAGTTGGCGATTGAGGGTGAGGAGAGGAACAAAACCCATGACCAATATGCTTTGCCACCGTGCGCTGCTGCTTGCCGGATGCGCCGGAATTGCCACTTTTGCCGCCCCTGCTCATGCTCAGGAGGTCGCCGACACTGCCACCAGCGTCAGCGAACGGGCCGAAGACGGCGTGATCATCGTCACCGCGCGCCGGCGCGAGGAACGCATGATTGACGTGCCGCTGTCGATCACCGCGCTGACCGGGGAAGCGCTGGAAAAGCAGGGCATTCAGGATATCACCCAGATCGGCCAGCAGGTGCCCAACATCACTCTGGAGGTCAGCCGCGGCACCAACACCACGCTTTCTGCCTTTATCCGCGGCGTGGGTCAGCAGGATCCTGTCGCCGGGTTCGAAGCGGGCGTCGGCCTGTATGTCGATGACGTATATCTTAACCGTCCGCAGGCTGCCGTGCTTGATGTCTATGATGTGGACCGCATCGAAGTGCTGCGCGGGCCGCAGGGCACGCTCTATGGCCGCAACACCATAGGCGGCGCGATCAAATACGTTACCGCCAAATTGCCCGATGACACCAGCGTGAAGATTCGCGGCACCTATGGATCGTATGATCAGGCCGATCTGATCGTCACTGCGTCCACGCCGATCACCGACAGCCTCAAGATCGGCGCGAGCGGGGCGCGGCTGTCGCGCGGCGGGTTTGGCGACAACCTCACGCTGGGCACCGAGAATTACAACAAGGACGTTTGGGCCGCGCGCGGCACGCTTGAATTCAACAACGGGCCGGTGTTCATCCGCCTGTCGGGCGATTACGTGAAGGACAACAGCGAAGCCCGACAGGGCCACCGCCTGATCCCCGGCCAGCTGAGCGGCGCACCCGTGCTTGACGATGTGTTTGATACCCGCGCGGGTCTCAATATCGTCGATCAGGAAGTCGAAGCTTACGGCGGCGCGCTCAACATCGCGGTCGAAGTCAGTGACACGATCACGCTGAAATCAATCACTGGCTACCGCGAGGATTCGTCAACCACACCGATCGATTTCGACAGCCTGCCCGCAGTCGATCTTGATGTGCCTGCGCTCTACGACAACGAACAGTTCAGCCAGGAATTGCAGCTTTTGTATGAAAGCGACAATCTGTCGGGCGTAGTGGGTTTCTACTACCTTGATGCCAGCGCCTTCACCGCGTTTGACGTGGCGCTGTTCACCACCCTGCCCGGCCTGACCGCGCAGACGTTGGGCGATGTCGATACCGAAACCTGGTCAGTCTTTGGCGATTTTACTTATGACCTGACCGATACGGTCAGCGTGTCAGTGGGCGGGCGCTATACTAATGACCAGCGCACCAGCCGGGTGCTGCGCACCACCTTCCTCGGCGGGTTTTCCGATCTGTTTGGCGGGGCAGGCTTCCCGATTGCGGTGACCAGCGATTTTAATGGCAGCCGGACGTTTGAAGATTTCAACCCGCGCGCGTCGATCAGCTGGCAGCCCAATGCCAATCACAACCTCTATTTCACCTATTCGCAGGGATTCAAAGGCGGCGGGTTTGATCCGCGCGGCCAGACCACGGCCTGCCGGAACAGCGCAGGCGGGGCCTGCACCGAGCAGGAAGTGTTCGATTTCATGAGTTTCGATCCTGAAAAGGTCGACAGCTTCGAACTCGGCTGGAAAGCATCATTGTTCGATAACCGGGTGAACATCAGCATCGCCGGGTTCCTCGGCCAGTATGATAATGTCCAGATCCCCGGATCGGTCGGGTTCGACGGCGATAATGATGGCACCAATGAAAGCTTTATCGGCATCACCTCCAACGCCGCCAGCGCCGATGTCAACGGGATCGAATTTGAAGGCAATGCACTGATCGGAAAGGATTTTGCCGGTGAAGGCAGCCGGTTCAGCATCAACTGGTCGCTGGGCTATCTCGATGCCAAGTTCAACACCTTCATCGACGCATTCGGCGTGGACGTTGCCGACCAGCGCGTGTTCCAGAACACCCCCGACGTCACAGCGCATATGGGGTTCAACATGGGCGTGCCGGTGGCCAGCGGGGTGGTGGACCTGATCGGGCTTGCCTCGCTGCGGTCGGATGCCAGCCAGTTTGAAACACGCAACGCGTTCCTCGATCAGGATGGGTTCGTGCTGGTCGATGCCAGTGTGGTTTACACCGCGGATAGCGGATTGTTCTCCATCGGCGTTCACGGCAAAAACCTGTTCGACAAGGAATATATCGTTTCCGGTTTTAACTTCGTGGCGGGCGGGGTTGGCGGTGCGCCGTTCATCCCGACGCTGGGCCGCGAAGGCACGCTGACCGGGTTCTTCGGCGATCCGCGCCGGGTGTTCGTAACCGCGCAGGTCAATTTCTGAACTCTGTCCGGCGGGCGGATGGGCGATATGCCGATCCGCCCGCTGGCTTTATTCCGTATCCGATGTGCTCTCTTCAGCCTGCTGGCGTTGGTCGAGAAAACGTTTGGCGACATAACCGCCGACACCCAGCGCCACCATTGCCGGAAAGCTGAAGCGCGAAACCACGAACGGCACCGCCGTCGCCACAAACGCGCCGGTTGCGCCGCCAAGCGCAGGATGCCCCTTGGCCACGCGAGCGCCAATCGCAGCGCCAATCATTTTGCGGATCATATCCATTTCCTCCTGTTATCTGAACGGTGGGCGAGGCTGCCCGGTTCCCCGGCTTTTGCACCTTCCCTTGATCGGCCTGAACAGGCATAGCGCCGCGTCATGCATGATATCAAATGGATCAGAGATAATCCGACAGCCTTTGATGCCGCCCTGGCGCGGCGCGGGGCCGATCCGCAGGCCAATGCGCTGATCGCGCTCGACGAAGAACGCCGCGCGGTGATGACGCAGGTGCAGGTCGCGCAAAGCCGCCGCAACGAAGCGTCAAAACTGATCGGTGCGGCAATGGCCAAGGGTGACAAGGACGCAGCCGAGGCGCTGAAGGCCGAAGTTGCTTCGATCAAGGACGCAATGCCCGCTTTGGAGGCGCGCGCTGATGAATTAGCCGCAAAGCTGAAAGAAGCGCTGGAGATCATCCCCAACCTGCCCGCCGACGATGTGCCCGATGGCGCAGGCGAGGAGGATAATGTCGAGGTTGCCCGCTGGGGCACCCCGCGAGAGTTCGACTTCACGCCGCGCGAACACGCCGATATTGCCCCTGCCCTCGGCATGGATTTTGAAACCGGGGCGCGGCTTTCGGGCGCGCGCTTCACCTTCCTGCGCGGCGACGTGGCCCGCCTGCACCGCGCGCTTGGGCAATTCATGCTCGACGTCCAGACCCGCGAGCACGGCTACGAAGAATGCAACCCGCCGGTGCTGGTCAAGGACGAGGCGATGTATGGCACCGACAAGCTGCCGAAGTTCGCGGGGGATAGCTTTAACACCCATCTGAACTACTTAGAGTTCTTCGCTGGGCAAATTGGCAAAGCATATGAGGCTCTGGAGCAAGCTGAAGGACCAGCTTTGCTTTGGACTGAAAGCGGAGCCCTTGATCGTCAGAAATTCATCACGCGATGGTTGGAGCAAGCTGACGTTGGTGGAATGACCCAGCGCTGGCTCATCCCCACCAGCGAAGTCCCCCTCACCGCCAGCGTGATGGGCGAATTGCTCGACGAGGCCGCCCTGCCCATGCGCCTCACCGCACTTACGCTGTGCTTCCGCTCCGAAGCGGGTGCGGCGGGGCGCGATACGCGGGGTTTCATTCGCCAGCACCAGTTCGAAAAGTGCGAACTCGTCAGCATCGTGCGGCCCGAAAACTCCGAGGCTGAGCACCAGCGCATGGTGCGCGCCGCTGAAACGATCCTCGAACGCCTGAACCTGCCCTATCGCAAGCTGCTACTCTGCACCGGCGACATGGGCTTTGGCGCGCGCAAGACCTATGATCTGGAAGTCTGGCTGCCCGGACAGGGCGCTTATCGCGAAATCAGCTCCTGTTCGAACACCGGTGATTTTCAGGCGCGGCGGATGAACACCCGTTATCGCGTTGCAGGGGAGCAGAAAAAGACCGAATTCGTCCACACCCTCAACGGCTCGGGCCTCGCGGTCGGGCGCACGCTGGTGGCGGTGATCGAAAATTGCCAAAACGCGGATGGCAGCGTGACCGTGCCTGACGCATTGCTACCCTATATGGGCGGGGTGAGCGTTATCTCGCCCAATTGACCTTAATTCGTCACCCTGAACTTGTTTCAGGGTCCATCTTGCCCCACCAAACCGCGCGCGAAAGGACAAATGGATGCTGAAACAAGTTCAGCATGACGAAGTTGGAGGTGAGGCATGAGAATCCTCCTCACCAATGACGACGGCGTGCACGCCCCCGGCCTCAAGGTGCTGGAGGAAATCGCGCGCCAGTTTTCCGATGACATCTGGATCTGCGCCCCGTCAGAAGAACAATCGGGCGCGGGCCATTCGCTTACGCTGACGCGCCCGGTTCGGCTCAACACGCTGGGCGAACGGCGTTTTGCTGTTACCGGCACGCCGACCGACAGCGTGATGATGGGGCTGCGCACGGTGATGCCATCGCCCCCCGATCTGATCCTGTCCGGCGTCAACCGCGGGGCGAACCTGGGCGATGACATTACTTATTCCGGTACCGTCTCCGCCGCGATTGAGGGCGCGCTGGCGGGTATCCGATCGGTTGCCTTCAGCCAGGTCTATGCCCGCGAAGGCATGGGTTATGACGTGCCGTTCGGCGCGGCGCGCGAATGGGGGACGAAGGTGCTGGCTCCGCTGATCGATGCGCCGCTGGCCGAACGCACGCTGATCAACGTCAATTTCCCCGCGCTCCCGCCAGAACAGGTCAAGGGCATCCGCGTGGTGCGCCAGGGCTTCCACGATTATTCGCGCGGCAGCATCGTCGAAGGGCGCGACCCGCGCGGCTATCGCTATTTCTGGTTCGGGCTGGATCCGATCGAACACACGATGGATCACGGCACCGATCTGGAAGCAATTGATGATGGCTATGTCGCGGTGACGCCGTTGCAGCTTGATCTGACCCATTATTCGACCATCGGCATCCTTGCCGAACGGTTCGCGGATTAAAGGCAGAGGCGAGCCGATGGCTACGGACAAACCGACGCGCAACCCGTTCAAGCGCAAGGCAAAGCTGGCTGATCAGTTTCAGCCGCTGCGACGCGCGGTCAGGATCCCCGTTTGGGGCGATGTCGGCCTGAGACTTGGCCTGGCGTTCGGGCTGCTGGGGATGGTCATCCTGATCCACTGGCTGGACCGCGATGGGCTTGTCGACCATGTCGATGGCCACATCAGCTTTCTCGATGTGGTCTATTTCACCATGATATCGGTCACTACCACAGGCTTTGGTGACATTGCCCCGGTCAGCAATTCGGCGCGGCTGGTCGAAGCGGTGATCGTCACCCCGGTGCGGATCGCGGTGCTCTTTATCTTCGTGGGCGCGGCCTACGATTTCGTTATCAAACGCAGCTGGGAGAAATGGCGTATGGCCCGCATACAGGAACAGCTGAGCGATCACGTGGTGGTGCTGGGCTACGGCGTATCCGGATCGCAGAGCGTGGGTGAGCTGATCGAACGCGGCATTGATCCGCGCCGGATCGTTGTGGTCGAACCGAGCGAGGATCGGCTGGCCGAGGCTGAGAAGCTGGGCGTGAACGTGATGGCCGCCGATGCGACACGCGACGAAACGCTGAAAGCGGTGCGCATCGCCGAGGCGCAAAGCGTGCTGGTATCAGCCGGGCGCGATGATACCTCGATCCTGATCGTGCTGACCGTGCGCCACCTCGCGCCCGATGTGCCGATCAGCGTAGTGGTGCGCGCCGATGACAATGAATTGCTGGCCCGGCAGGCGGGGGCAAACAATGTCATCAACCCGGTGCGATTCACCGGGCTATTGCTAGCGGGCAGCGTCAAAGGCGCACACATTGCCGATTACCTTGCCGATCTCGCCAGTGTTAGCGGGCGGGTACAACTGGTCGAACGGGTGGTGAGCGAGGCCGAGTGCGGCTTGCCGATCACCGATCTGAAAACCGGCGGTCAGGGTCTGCGCATCTACCGCAATGGCCGCGCCATCGGCTTCTGGGAGGACGAATGCCAAACGCTCCAGCCGGGCGATGTGGTGGTGGAAATCGTCCCGACCATTGGCAACGAAGGCGATGAACCGATCTGATCCAAGATCAGCGAAACATCCGAACCGCTCCGCCCATCGCTGCCATGCCTGCCAGCCGGGCGCTCAGATGACGTAGTTGAATTCCTCGGCGTCGGGCGAAGGCTTGCGGCCACGCATTTCCGCATCGAGCTGCACAACGGTGCGGCTGGCCGTCTTAACGAACAGGCCCGGAACCACGGCATGGGCCATGCAGGCAAACCCGCCGATTACCATTCGCCAGCCAAAGCTCATCGCGGTGCGGGCGTGCTGGCCATAGGTTTCGCCAATGGAACGCGGATGTTCGGTAAAGAGCTTGGTGATCATCCCGCTTTAATGCCCGTTGAACCCGATCCCCGTCAAGCCTGCGAGGATGCGGAACACTGGCCTTTGGGCCGCAAGAGCGAGGATATTCTGGCGCGATGTGCGCACAAGGTGTAGGGGCGCGCCGATTATGACCACAGCTCCCACCACAAAGCCCACCGTTCTGGCCGAACAGAAGCGCATCGGTATGGTCAGCCTTGGCTGTCCCAAAGCGCTCGTCGATTCCGAACGTATCCTCACCCGGCTGCGCGCCGATGGCTATGCGATGAGCGCCGATTATGCCGGTGCCGACGTGGTGCTGGTCAACACCTGCGGGTTCCTCGATTCGGCCAAGGAAGAAAGCCTCGCCGCGATTGGCGAGGCTATCGCTGAAAATGGACGCGTGATTGTGACCGGCTGCATGGGCGAAGAAGCCGACGCGATCCGTGCCGCGCATCCGAGCGTGTTGGCGATCACCGGCGCGCACCAATACGAAGCCGTGGTCGAAGCCGTGCACACCCACGCCCCGCCCAGCCAAGGCCCGTTTGTCGACCTGATACCACAGCCGGATATCAAGCTGACCCCGCGCCATTATAGTTATCTCAAGATTTCCGAGGGCTGCAACCATTCCTGCGCGTTCTGCATTATCCCGCAATTGCGCGGAAAACTCGCCAGCCGCCGGATCGATGCGTGCTTGCGTGAAGCGGAAAAGCTGGTCGCGGCGGGTACCCGCGAGCTGTTGGTGATCAGTCAGGATACCAGCGCCTATGGCGTCGATATCCGCCACGAACCGCGCCTGTGGAAGGGCCGCGAAGTGCGCGCTCACATGACCGATCTGGCGCGCGAATTGGGCGGGCTGCGCACGCCCGAAGGCACCGCGCCGTGGGTGCGGCTGCACTATGTCTATCCCTATCCCCACGTCGATCAGGTCATCCCGTTAATGGCCGAAGGGCTGCTGACGCCCTATCTCGATATCCCGTTTCAGCACGCCGCGCCCAAGGTGTTGAAGGCGATGAAGCGCCCCGCGAACGAGGCAAAGGTGCTCGAACGGCTGAAATCGTGGCGCGCCATCTGCCCCGATATCGCGATCCGCAGCTCTTTCGTGGTTGGCTTTCCCGGAGAGACCGAGGACGATTTCCGCTACCTGCTCGATTGGTTGGAGGAAGCCCAGCTTGATCGGGTCGGCGCGTTCCGGTTTGAACCGGTCGCAGGCGCGGCGGCCAATGACCTGCCCGATCCGGTGCCCGAAAGCATCAAGGAAGAACGCTACGCCCGGATCATGGAGGTGAGCGAACGGATCAGCGCCGCCAAGCTTGCCGCCAAGGTCGGTCGCAGCTTGCCTGTCATCATCGACGATGTTGGCGAACCGGACGAGGATGGCGACATAGGCGCGACCGGCCGCAGTCGGGCGGATGCGCCTGAGATCGACGGCGCGGTGTATTTGCGCAACGTGCCCGAAACCCTTGCCCCCGGCGATATCGTCACCGCCATGATCGAGGACGCCGACGCGCATGATCTGTTCGGGGTTATACGGGCGAAATAATCGACAATATTTGACGTCGGATACTTTCTCCAGCTTATTATATCATTAGTGCAGGTTGTATTTTCGCCAGTCATCACCATTTAGAGACCAAGCTTAGGCTCTCTCAATATTCATCGGTATTCCCCTTTGTCGATTGAACGCCAGCCCGACATGCCTTTGCGGTCGGTCGGCAAGAAAGGATTATACGATGAAAAAGTTCACCGAAATTGCGACTTTTGCTCTTCTGACGATGGGCTTGGCCGCTTGTGCGGGGTCAGCGAGTTCATCGATGAACGCGGGCGAACGCATCTCCGAGCGCGGCGGTGAAATTACGCAATATGGCAACGCTTGGTCTTCCGGAGACAAATCGGTTCGCGATGGCGAAAAGCTGAGCGCGAAAAGCAGCGACAGAATCGCCGACGCCCGCAAGAAACTGGCCAAGGCCGAGGCCGACCAGTCCAAGGCGCAACAGATGATCGCCGACGGCAAGATTGCGATGCGACAATCCGAAGCCGATTATGCTGCGGCCCGCGCTGGCCCGGCTGCGACGACCATTCCGCAGTAAGGCGGAACGCATTTTCGCGGCGCGGCGGGCGCGGGTCGGGCAAACACGGGCATTAACCCCCGCCCTCGCGCCGTCCCCGCAAGGGACGCGGGATGGTTAACGTCTGGTAACGTTGCGGATAAGGCGGCATAATTGCGGGCATGAGGACGATTCTTGCACTCCCGCTCGCTTTGGCTGCAGTTGCCGCGCTACCGATGCTCGCCGCCGCGCAGACCAGCGCAGGCCACACCGCCGAATCCGCACAACTGATCGCAGCGCGCGCTTCGGATGCGTTTGAACGGATTGATCCCGACGCCGAAATGCCGCTTGGCGATGACAGCGTGACGGCTGGCCTGGCCGGAGCCTCGCGCAACCCGGCGGTGCGGATGATCGCAAACGAGATGGTGCAACCGCTTCCCAAACCAGCGGCCACCCCCACCCCTTCTGCTGTCAGCAAAAACGATCCTTTCGTGATCAAGTCGATCCTGCCGATCGAAGGTTCGATCCGTTATGGCGACTGGTTCTGGGATGAAAGCGCTGCGCCCAAGGCAGGCAAGTTGGTCGTGACCGTCGATCTGGAAGCGCGCGTAATCAGCGCGTTCCGCGATGGGCACGAAATCGGCACGGCGGTCGCCCTGCTCGGCACGCAGTCACACCCCACGCCGCTCGGCACTTTCCCGATCCTGACCAAGGAGAAGGACAATATCTCGGAAAAATACAACAACGCCCCGATGCCACACACCTTGCGGTTGACGTGGGATGGAATTGCGATCCACGGTTCGCCGGTGATGAATGGCTATGCCAGCCACGGCTGCGTCGCTGTGCCCGATGAATTCGCTGCCAAGCTGTTCGCTGCGGCCAAACGCGGGGACAAGGTCATCATCACCCGCGGCAAGATGGTGAGCGTGGGCGACAAGGTGCTGTAACCCAAACGGAGCGGTAACCCCGCACCTGTTTTCAGTGCGCAGCGTTCCTCGGTGGTTCACGGCGGAAGCGCCAAACGCGCATCATCACCCCCACTTTCTCGACCCGCTCAACGCCAGCCTGAGCCAGCACCCCGCCGATTGAGGCGTTGTTGCCCTGCCATAGCCGATCCCACGCCCGCGCTGCCTCCGCCCGTGTGGCATGGCCGCCCAGCGCGGCGATAATACGCACCAGCGTTTCAATCCCCACCACCCGCGGCGCATTGGCGCAATAGGAATAGACCGGCGCACCGGGCGCAGTGTCATCACGCATCACCATCTCATGCCAATCGCATTCGGCATACCAATCAATCGCCTGCCAGCTTTCGGCCAAATGTGCTGCGCTTGCTGCCAGTTGCACCGGATCAAGCCAGCCTGCCGCCTCGGCCAGTCGTGCACGCATCTGCACCCGGTCAAAATCGGGATTGGCGTTGGAGGGATCGCTGGCCGGGGTGATACCGCAGGCAGCAACCATCTGCGCCAACTCCGCCTTGCGCCAGCCCAGCAGCGGGCGCAGCAGCGCAACCTCGCTGCCGACAATTGTGTTGCGGGCGCGCACGCCCGCGAGCCCTGCCAAACCGCTGCCCCGGTTGAGCCGCATCAGCAGGGTTTCGGCCTGATCATCGGCGTGGTGCGCGGTGGCGACTGCGCCCAGCCCGATATCCCGCGCCCAGCCTGCCAGCGCGGCATAACGCGCCTCACGCGCACGGGCCTGCACATTGCCGGGGGCAAGATCGACCCGCAGCGCGGTGAAAGGAATGGCGCGTTCGCTCGCGATCCGTTCGACCAGCGCCACCTCGCCAGCCGCTTCGGGCCGCAATCCGTGGTCAATGCTGGCTACCGCGATCTGACCAGGCAAGGCCGCATGGGCGAGCAGCAGCAGCGCCAGACTGTCCGGCCCGCCCGACACCGCCAAACCCAGCGGGCCATCACGCTCTGCCTCAGGCCACAGCGCCGCCAGATCAGCGGCGAAGCGCGCGGTCAGCGCTGGCGCGGGTTCGCTTAGCTGCACGTCACCTTGGCGCGGTTGGCCTGATACTCATCGGCCAGCCGCCCGGAAGCGATCAGCGGATAGGTTTCGGCGAATTCGGCCAGCGCGATGCAGGCCCGCTTGGTATCCTTCATCGCGATCATCGACGCGCCAAGATAAAGCAGGCTGTCAGCCGCGCGGTCACCGTTCTTGTTCGCCTGATAGTTGCGCAGGAACCAGCGCGCGGCATCCTCCGGCAGGTTGTCATCAAGGAACGCGCGGCCCAGCAAGTTGCGGCCAAAACTGATGCGCGAATGGGTGGGGTATTGCTCGACGAACTTGGTCAGTTGCTGGCGCGCTTCGGGATAGAAGCCCGCGTTCCACAGACGAAAGCCATAGGAATATTCGTCATCACCGGCATCGGCGGTCTGCGGTTTGGCAATTTCCTGCACGGCGGCAAGGCGGCTTGCGCTGGGCGCGGCAACCGGGGGCGACGCCGCTGGAGCCGAACCTGTTGGTGTCGAAACTCTGGGGGCCGAAGCCGCCGGGGTCGGAACCGGCGGGACCAAAACGGTGGTGCCAGCCGCCGAAGCCGGAGCCGGAGCCGGAGCCGGAAGGTTCATTGGAGCACCCGCCGCCGTCTCAAGCATCGCAAGCCGTGTTTCCATCTGTGACAACGCATTGGCCTGCTCTTCCGAGCGCGCGGTGAGTGTCCGCAACTGCCCTTCCAGCGCATCGAGCCGCACCAGAATATCGGTCACTGCAGTGGTCGCAGGGGCGCCAATGTTCGACGCAGTGACAGCGCCCCCCTCGGTTCCCGGCGCAATCTGCGGTTCAAAAAACCGGCCATCGGCACCGGGGAACATTTTGCGCTGCAAGGCGCGCACTTCGGACTCGATCTTGCGGATGCGCGCCTCTGCCGCATTATCCTGCGCCGCTGCGGGCACGGGCGCGGTCACAATCGTCGCCGCAGCAAGTGCCACGCCGGCAAGCCGCAATGGGAATATCCGGAACGCGGTGGTCATGGCTCGTCAGGCTCCCTGGTAATAGCCGCGCGGGTTTGCAGCGCCGCGCATGAACAGATACGGAATCCTTGCCGCGTCCCGACCGCCAAGTCGAGGGCGCGTCACACCCTAATCAACGATAAATTGCGACGCATTGCGATGATCAGTCGGGGGTGCCCTCGCCATTACCGTTATCCGAAGGCTCCGGCGACGGGGCAGGCGTATTATCGGGCGCAGGCGCTGTCGGAACTGCTGGAACCTGCGAACTGCGCGATGCGGTGACAGGGGCAGGCCGCGACGGTGCGTTCCGTATCGCAGCAGGCGCGCTGCCTGCGGCAGTCACATCCGGGGCAACCGCTTGTGCTGATGGCCCGCGCGCTAAGAGCGCTGCGGCTGAAACTTGCGCGTTTGATAGGGTCGTCGCCCGGTCTGCCAGCTTGGCAGTCGGCTTCCCGCCCACAGTGATACCCAACGCATCGGGACGTCCGGTGTTGATCCGGGGGTCGGTGGCGGTGGCCGGAACAGTCACAGTCTCACCCCGTTGCAACGTGCGTTCGAGCAGCCGTTCGCCGCCTTCCTCGTAGAGCCGCAGCCACACGCCGTCTTCGAGCGCGGTCAGCACCACGACCGCGCCCGGATCAGGCGAAGTCATCGCCGTGATCGGTTGGGCGACGGGTGCCGGCGCAGGATCAGGGGCCGGAGTGAGAAGCGAGCCAGGCTCGGTTCCCGCGCCGAAATAGGAATTGTAGAATGCAAACGCTCCGACCGCGAGCACGAGCGCCGCGATCGCCCCCGCCCACGCCAGCCCTGCCGAAGGCAGCCGCGCCGGGTCGCCCGGTTCCATCCCCGATCCAGGCACCGCGCGGCGCATCGTGCCATCGGCAAGTTCCGATCGCACCGCATCGGTGATCTTGACTGGGTCGAGGCCTACAGCTTTAGCAAAGGTGCGTGAAAAGCCGATCGCATAGGCGCGCGAAGGCAATGCCTCGAATTGCCCGGACTCGATAGCCTGAAGGTGACGCACGGGAATCCGGGTTTCAGCCGCGACTTGCGCCAGATCGACCTGCAGCGCTTCACGCGCGGCGCGCAATTGCGCCCCCGCCCCGACGCTGGGGGTTTCGCCAGCGCCATCTGCGCTTTCGTCGTGCTCGCTATCCATGACCCGGGTCCGCGCCTTCTGCCGAGGCTGTGAGTGTGAATTTACCTGAATTGCCCTTTGGTGGGACTCGCCTGTTGCAGGGGGGTCTGTCAAGCATTGCACGTGCGGGGCGGCGCGTGCAGCACTCGCTCAGCCGCATTAGCAATCAATCATATTCGATTTCGCGCGCATCGGCCCATGCTGACAGTTCGGTGCGCAGGTTGCAGCCGGGGTCAGCCAGCCAGCCGGTCATTGCTGCTGACAGTTCGGCAAGATCGATCTTGCGCACCAATTCCTTGATCGGGCCAACCGCCGCCGGGGTAATTGATAGGCGGCGATAACCGATCGCCATCAACGCCAGCGCCTCCAGCCTGCGCCCGCCCATTTCGCCGCACACCCCGATATCGACGCCGCTGCCGATGCTCGATTGCATAACCCGCCGCAGGAAGCGGATGATCGAGGTGCTGAGCCAATCATAGCGTTCGGCCAGCTTGGGATTGGCGCGGTCAGCGGCAAACAGGAACTGGGTAAGATCATTGGTGCCTATCGAGAGGAAACTGAGGCGCGGCAGCAGCAGGTCGAGCACTTCAGCCAGCGCCGGAACTTCCAGCATCGCGCCAAAGTGAATGCGTTCGGGCAACAGCTTCTTTTTCGCGCGCAGGTAAGCGAGCTGTTCGTCAAACACCGCCTTGGCGGCGTCAAACTCCCACGGTTCGGACACCATCGGGAACATCACGTACAGCGACCGTCCAGCCGATGCCTCAATCAGCGAACGCGCCTGAACCTTCATCAACCCTTCGCGTTCCAGCGCAAGCCGCAGGGCGCGCCAGCCCATCGCCGGGTTTTCATCCTGCTCGGCGATTTCCGAGGCGAGATAGGGCACCGACTTGTCACCCCCGATATCAACCGTGCGGAAGATCACCGGCTTGTCGCCAGCCGCCTCCAACACGTCACGATAAAGCCGGGTCTGGCGGTCGCGCTGCGGCAGCGTGGCGGAGACGAGGAACTGGAATTCGGTGCGGAACAGGCCGACCCCATCCGCGCCCGTCATCGCGAGCGAGCTCATATCATCGCGCAGGCCAGCGTTGATCATCACCTGAATGCGGGTGCCGCAGCGTGTGAACGGTTCGACATCGCGCAGCGACGCATAGGCCGCCTGTTTTTCGCGCGATTTGGCAAACCGCGCCTGAAACGCATCGGCAATCTGCGGCAGCGGGCGCACGATGGCAGTGCCTGCACCTGCATCAAGCAGGATCTCGTCGCCTTCGCGGATGGTGGCACGCACGCCTTTCGTGCGGCCAATCACCGGCACGTTCATGGCGCGGGCGACGATCACCACGTGCGCGGTAAGCGAGCCTTCTTCAAGGATCACGCCCTTCAATCGCCGCTTGTCGTATTCGAGCAATTCCGCCGGGCCAAGATTGCGCGCGATCAGGATGGTATCACGGCGCAGCCCTTGCGAGGCTGCGGTGCCGACCTGACCTGAAACCGTGCGCAACAGGCGGTTCGCGAGATCCTCGAGATCGTGCATCCGGTCTGCCAGCAACGGATCGTCGATCTCGCGCATCCGCATCCGTGTGTGTTGCTGCACGCGTTCAATGGCCGCTTCGGCGGTCAGGCCGCTATCGATCGCCTCGTTTATGCGCCGCGACCAGCCTTCGTCATAGGCGAACATCTTGTAGGTTTCGAGCACCTCTTCGTGTTCGCCGCCGACGCCGAATTCGGCCTGACTGGCCAGCGTGTCGATCTGTTCGCGCATCCGGTCAAACGCGCGGTAAACCCGCTGACGTTCTGCCTCGACATCCTCGGCCATGACCTGAGTGATCTCGACACGCGGTTGATGATAGACGGCAAACCCGGCCCCCAGCCCTTTCACCAAAGTCAGGCCAGTCAGGGTCTGCGGCCCGGTCTGTTCCTGCGTCAGCCCGCGCGCTTCTTCTTCGTCGACCAGTTCGGCATTGGTGATCAGTTCGGACAGCACCATTGCAGTGGTCTGGAGCGCCTCGATTTCGATGTCTTCGTAACGGCGCGGCTCGACATGCTGGACACACAAGACGCCCACCGCACGTTCGCGGTAAACAATCGGTACGCCAGCAAAGGAGTGGAACTTGTCTTCCCCGGTTTCAGGGCGGTAGAGAAAGTCAGGGTGCGCCTTGGCTTCAGCCAGGTTGAGCGTATCAACCTTCTGCGCGATCACGCCGGTCAGCCCCTCTCCAACGGCCATGCGGGTTACGTGTACCGCGCCCTGATTGAGGCCGCGGGTGGCGAAGAGTTCGAGCATGCCTTCGCGCAGCAGGTAAATTGAGCAAACCTCGCTCGACAGGCATTCGCCGATGATTTCGACCACCTGATCCAGCTTGGCCTGCGCGTGCAGGCGCGATGCCATGACTTCGGTCAGGCGGGTGAGTATCTGGCGGGCGGCAGCGGCAGCAGTCATGGAAATATTGGCTTAGGCACTCCGTTGGGTAAATGCAAAAGCGCAGATCACGTCTGCCACCGCCTAGCTGATGCGCAGCGATCAGTGGCTGGCAATTTCTTCCTTCAATCGCAATTTCTGCTTCTTGATCGCCTGGATCATCGCGGTGTCGGGCACAGGCCTTGCCATTTCATCGCGCAGGCGAGCTTCGAGGCCGGCGTGCTTGCTGTGAAGGGCGTGGAGGTGGGAAGACACTGCGGTCGATGCCATATTGCGTTCTCCTTGCATGCGGGGGGATGCCCCCGGAACAGGCGACTCGGCACAAACACGGCCGGGCCGCAGGTTCCATTGAAACCATATTGAGCCTGCCTTGCAAAGCCCTGATGGACTGCAAATCGATGCAACCGCGCTTTGCTGAGATGAACCGACATTCGGCCACCACCCCCGCGCCAAGGTGGAAAATGTGCGAGGCACCTTATCGAATCGCACGCGAACGCGTAGCGGGGCCAATGATTACGCGAATGTCAGGCCAGCAGGCCGACGCAGCGCAGAAGGGGATTAAGGATGACTGAGCAGGAACTCAGGAAAAATCTTGAGCTGCTCAAGACCGAGCATCGCGACCTTGACGCCGCGATTGCCGCCTTGACCGAGGCTGCGCTTGGCAGTTCATCTGCCGATCAATTGCAGATTGCCCGCCTGAAGAAGCGCAAACTGCGGCTGAGAGATCAGATCGCGATCATCGAAGACACGCTGCTGCCCGACATTATTGCGTGATTGCCGCCGCCGGCGGCATGGTTATCAAGTGGTGAAAATTGTTCCGTGCCGGGACGTTTGCAAAAATTGCTTGGAAAGTAACCATACCATAGTGGCGGGCCGCCCTCACCCGGCGTAATCTGGCGCACACCATGACCCGAACCACCAGTCTGTCCCGCCCGATCATTGAGGCGCTCTATACCGAAGCACTTGTGCTTGCTGATGAAGTCCGCGCGGTGTTCGCCTGCGGCACGCGCCCTGCGGCAATTGGCGAGGATACCTATATCCGCCTCGCGCTCTCCACCGAAGGGCTGAAAACCACTACCCGCATGATGCATCTGCTGGCATGGCTGCTGAATCAACGCGCGCTGATTTCAGGCGAACTCAGCGAAAATCAGGTGCGTCTGCACGGCGCATTGCCGCCTGATCGCGGTTCGGACGAAAACCAGCTCGCGTTGCTCGAACCCGAAACCCGCGAACTGATCGCCGACACCCAAAAGCTGCATCAACGCATCGCCCGGCTGGACGAGGCGTGGCGGCAACATTTTGAACTGGCCTCACCCGCGCGCGCATTTCAGGAACGGATCGGGCGCGAATTCGGGCGCAATATCGGGTAGGTTAATCAAGCAGCGGCCATCGCTTTTCGCCACCTCTTCAACCGTTCTTCGCGCACCCCGGCTGCCAGCTGCGGGGTAAACCGGGCAAGCTCGCCGCGCATCGCCTCTGCCGCTGCATCAAGGCTGGGATATAGCCCCGCCCCGGTCGCCGCCAGCATTGCTGCGCCGAGCGCGGTCGTCTCGACAAAACCGGGCCGTTCAACCGTGATCCCCAGCATATCGGCCAAATCCTGCGCCATCCAACTATTGGCCGCCATGCCGCCATCGATCCGCAAGGCCTGCCACGCCGCTCCATCGGCAGCGAAGGCAGTGGCAAGATCATGCGTCTGATGCGCCATCGCCTCCAATGCCGCGCGGGCCAGATGCGCCTTTCCGCTGGAAAAGCTCAGCCCCGCAATCACCCCGCGCGCATCGGCCCGCCAATGCGGCGCGCCAAGGCCCGACAGCGCGGGCACAATCACCACGCCGCCGCTATCGGGAATCGACCGGGCGAGCGCCTCGGTCTCTGCGGCCACATCAACAATGCCGAGCGAATCGCGCAGCCATTGCACCAGACTGCCCGCGACAAATACCGATCCTTCGATGGCATAGGTGCGCTTGCCGCCCAGCTGCGTCAGCACCGTACCCAGCAGGCGATTGGACGATCGCGGGATGGCTTCGCCCTGACAGGTCAGCACAAACGCACCGGTGCCATAGGTCGCCTTGGTCTGGCCGGGTGCGAGGCAGGCCTGACCGATAGTCGCCGCCTGCTGATCGCCAGCAAAGCCGGTGATCGGGATTGCTCTGCCGAACAACGCCGGGTCGGTAGCGATATCATTGCTGGCGCAGTCGATAACCTGCGGCAACGCGGCGCGCGGCACGCCGATAAGATCGCACAGTCCCGCATCGAACTGCGCGCCCTCCAGCTCCATAAGCAGCGTGCGGCTGGCGTTGGTGGCATCCGATACGTGGTGTGCACCGCCGGTGAGCTTGTAGGTCAGCCAGCTTTCCACCGTCCCGAAGGCCAGCGTCCCACGCTCTGCTGCGCCGCGCACCTCCGCCACATTATCGAGCATCCAGCGCATCTTGGTGCCGGAAAAATAGGGATCGAGCAGCAGCCCGGTGCGGCGCTGCACCTCGCCCTCGTGCCCCGCATCGCGCAGGGCGGCGCAGAACGGTTCAGTGCGGCGATCCTGCCAGACAATGGCGTTGGTCAGCGGTTCGCCCGTCGCCTTGTCCCACGCCACCACGGTTTCGCGCTGGTTGGTTATCCCGATGCAGGCAATACTGGCCGCGCCGCCTGCCTTGCTGATCACCGCCCGCGCGCAAGCAAAGCTCTTGTCCCAGATTTCGCGCGGGTCATGTTCGACCCAGCCCGATTGCGGATAATGTTGGGTCAGTGGCTCCTGCGCGCTCGTCACCAGCGCGCCGTCGGCTGCGAACAGCATCGCGCGGGTGGAGGTGGTGCCTTCATCCAGCACCAAGATGTAATCAGACATGGCCATTCCTCTCTCTCGCGTGACTTCTGCCACGTGAGACTTCATATGCAAGGGCATGGTCACGATCCCTCCCCAACCCTGGCCCACCGGCATGGCCGAAGCGGTCGAACCGCTGGTGCGCCGCGTGCTGGCGCCTAATCCTTCGCCCTATACCTTCACCGGAACCCAGACCTATGTGGTGGGCGAGGCCGACGGGCCGGATTGCGCGGTGATCGATCCCGGACCGAATGAGCCTGCGCATATGGAAGCCATCATCGCCGCTATCGCCGGTCGCCGGATGCTAGCGATCATGTGCACCCACACCCACCGCGATCATTCGCCCGCCGCAGCGCCGTTGGCCGCGCAGACCGGCGCGCCGATTGTTGGCTGCGCGCCGCTGGTGCTCGCGTCCGAACTGCCGCGCGCGGATGAAGCCTTCGATCCCACCTACGCGCCTGACCGCGTACTGGTGGATGGCGAGGGGATGCGCGGCACCGGCTGGACGCTGACCGCGGTTGCCACGCCCGGACACACCTCGAACCACCTGTGCTTCGCGCTCGAAGAAAGCGGCGCTTTGTTCACCGGCGATCACGTGATGGGCTGGTCAACCAGCGTGGTGATCCCGCCCGATGGCGACATGGGCGATTACATGGCGAGCCTCGACAAGCTGATGGCGCGCGATGATGTGCGTTACCATTCAGCCCACGGCGCGGCGATTGAAAAGCCGCGCCAGCTGGTGCGCGGCATGATCGCCCACCGCCGCCAGCGCGAGGCGCAGATTCTGCGGTTGCTGGGTGAGGCCGCGCGGCCCGTCAGCGACTTCATCCCCGCGATGTACAAAGGCCTCGACCCGCGCCTGATCCCAGCCGCCGAGATGAGCGTCACCGCGCACCTGATCGATCTGGAAAAGCGCGGGCTGGCGCGCCGCGATGACGCTGTGTGGCGGGTGGCATAACCACGCCCGCGTCCCTATATCCCCAGCAACTCTCCACGACCGGGATTTGACCGATGAGCATTGTCACCAAGAACCCCACCGGCACCGATCTGCTGGCCGAGATCGACCGTTTGCGCAAAGAGCGTAACGCGGTGATCCTCGCGCATTATTACCAGACCCCGGATATTCAGGACATTGCCGATTTCGTGGGCGACTCCCTTGAACTGTCGCGCAAGGCGGCGGCGACCGATGCCGATGTGATCGCGTTTTGCGGGGTCAAGTTCATGGCCGACACCGCCAAGATCCTCAGCCCACAAAAGATCGTGATCCTGCCCGATATGGACGCCGGGTGCAGCCTTGAAGATTCCTGCCCGCCAGAAAAATTCCGCGCTTTTCGCGAAGCCCACCCTGATCATATCGCGCTGACCTACATCAATTGTTCGACCGAGGTGAAAGCCCTGTCCGATGTGATCGTGACGTCTTCCAGCGCCGAAACCATCCTCGCCCAGATCCCGCCCGAACAGAAGATCATCTTCGGCCCGGATCGGCACTTGGGCGGCTACCTCAGCCGCAAGTTCAACCGCGAAATGCTGCTGTGGCCGGGCGTGTGCATCGTGCATGAGGCGTTCAGCGAGACCGAGCTGCTCAAGCTGAAAGAACAGCACCCCGGCGCGCCCGTCGCCGCGCACCCCGAATGCCCGCCCGCGATCATCGACCACGCCGATTACGTCGGATCGACCAGCGGCATCCTGAAATTCGCGCAGGAGTTCGAAGGCGACACCCTGATCGTCGCGACCGAGCCGCACATCATCCACCAGATGGAAAAGGCGCTGCCGAACAAGAACTTCATCGGCGCGCCGGGGGCGGACGGCAACTGTTCGTGCAACATCTGCCCCTACATGGCGCTCAACACGATGGAGAAGCTGTATGTCGCGCTACGCGATCTGGAACCGCGCATCGAGATCGAGGAAGGCATCCGCCTGAAAGCCAAACGCAGCCTCGACCGGATGCTCGAAATGGCGAGCGGGACTGTGGGGCTGGGCGATTTGGGTGAGGTGGCGTTTAGTGGGGATTGAGATGGAAAGGACGTTTCAAGAGTTGGCCTCTGCAAATGTATTTGACCTCAGCGACAAGGAAATAAAATCACTCATTGTTGAGTGTCACGAAGCACGGAAAGGCTACCTTCAGACCGTCAACCCGAACGTGACCTCGCTTACGCAACAGCTGGAGTTGGCGCAGCATGAGCTGTCGACTCGGCAATCGACAAGACTTGCAAGGCTTTCTTTGTTCATTTCGACAATCGCAATCGTCGCATCGGCTGTCGGTCTTCTTGTTTGACGCGACAAAGCAAGGCCGCCCGAGATGCCATCTTTTGCTGGCATGACGTTTTCTCTCTTTGTCACCCCAGCGAAAGCTGGGGCCTAGGGCCGCATACGGAGCTGTTTGAGGGAGGCACTTCCCATGCAACCGTCCCGCCCTAGCCGCCCTAGGTGCCAGCTTTCGCTGGCATGACGTAGTTTTCCCTCAGGCGTCAGGCGAGCAGTTTCAGATAGAGATCATCCCACGCCGGATTCTGTTTCTCAATCGCTTCAATCTTCCACATCCGCCGCCACGCCTTCATCGCCTTTTCGCGAGCGATGGCTTCTTCGATGGTGGGATATTGCTCGACATAGACGAGCCGCTTGCAGTTGAACCGCGCGGTGAAGCCGCCGCCCTTGCCTTCGCGGTGTTGAGTGGCGCGGGCCGCGATGTCGCTGGTCACGCCGATGTAAAGCACGCCGTAGCGTTTGTTGGTCATGATGTAGACGGTGCCGCCGCGTTCCATCTTGCGACGATATTGCTTAACTGCCCGAGACGCCAGCCTTCGCTGGCATGACGGATTATGCTTTGGCCCTACTCACCGCCAACGCCGCGCCCACCAGCACCATGCCAACAATATCAGCCACGCTCAGCACCTCGCCGAACGCCAGCCAGCCATAAAGCGAGGCGACAGCGGGTTGGGTCAGCAGGGCCAGCCCGATCACCAGCGGCGGGAAGTATCGCAGGGCGTAGACCATCAGCCCCTGCCCCAGCAATTGGCTGACGATGAACAGCCCCACCACCGGCGTCCAATCGGTCGGCCACACCGGCTCCCCCAGCAGCAACGCAATGGCGAGCAGCACCGGGCTGCCAAAAATGCAGACCCACACCAGCAGGCTCCACGAACCGAACACCCCGCGCGCGCGTTGCAAGGTCAGCAGGTAGACCGCGTAAAGCAGCCCGGCGGCGAGGCAGAACAGATCGCCCACCAGCGTCGCAGTCGAAATTTCAAGGCTGCGCCCCATCAGGATCGCCGCGCCTGCCAGCGCGAACACAATCGCCAGCCACTCCAGCCCCTTGGGAAGCATCCGCGCGGCGATGAAGCCCCAGAACAATAGCACGATCGACCCGGCATTGCCGAACAGCGTCGCATTGCCCAGCCGGGTCATGCCGATGCCGATATGCCAGCTCGCCAGATCGAGCGCGAATGTCACCGCGCCCAACGCCACCAGCGCCAGCGTCTTGGCCCCCATGCCGCCCAGCCGCTGCCCGTTCGCCCGCGCCAGCACCACCAGAAACGGCAGCGCGAGGAACAGCCGCCAGAACCCGGCGGAAACCGGCCCGGTATCGGCCTCCCGCACGAACCACGGCCCCAGCGCCAGCGCGATATTGCCGCCCAGCAGCGCGGCCAGCAGCAGCCAGCCCGCCGGACGCGCCAGCGTGGTCGCAAGGTCGGCGCTGACGTCTTCTTCTGGGGCCGCAACATTTTCCATCCTTGCGCACTAGCGCTGGCGGGGCCAAGTGAATAGCCAATCGAAACTGGTTTGAAAGGATTACCCACACATGCACGAAGCCTTGTTCCACCCGCTCCAGATGGGCGCGCTGACCGCGAAGAACCGCATTTTCATGGCTCCGCTCACCCGCGGGCGCGCGGCAGAGCCGATGTTCACGCCCAACGAACTGATGGCGACCTATTACCGCCAGCGCGCAGGCGCGGGCATGATCCTGACCGAAGCGACCGGAATCAGCCGCGAAGGGTTGGGCTGGCCGAGCGCGCCGGGCATATGGAGCGATGAACAGACCGAAGCGTGGAAGCCAATTGTCAAAGGCGTGCACGACGAAGGCGGCATGATCGTGATGCAGCTGTGGCACATGGGGCGGATCGTCCACCCGGTGTTCCTCGATGGCAATCCCCCGGTCTCGGCCAGCGCCACCACCGCTCCGGGCGAAGCGCACACGCCCACGGGCAAGCAGCCCTATGCCGAGGCGCGGGCGATGACGCATGAAGACATCCAGCGCACCATCGCCGATTATCGCCGCGCTGCCGAAAACGCCAAGAAGGCCGGGTTTGACGGGGTGCAACTGCACGGCGCGAACGGCTACCTTGTCGACCAGTTCCTGCGCGACGGCACCAATCTGCGCACCGATGAATATGGTGGCTCACCCGAAAACCGCACCCGCTTCATGCGCGAAGTGCTGGAAGCGTTGATCGACGTGTGGGGCGCCGACCGCGTCGGCATCCGCCTGTCGCCCAACGGCGATTCGCAAGGGACGGATGACAGCAACCCTGCGGCAACCTTCGGCGCGGCAGCCAAGGTGTGCGAGGAACTGGGCCTCGCCTTCGTCGAACTGCGCGAACCCGGCCCCGATGGCACTTTCGGCCAGACCGATGTGCCCAAGCAAAGCCCGCTGATCCGCCAAATCTACACCGGCGCGCTGATCCTCAATTCGGATTATACCGCCGAGGAAGCCGTTGCCGATGTCGAATCCGGCAGGTGCGACGCGGTGAGCTTTGGCCGCCCCTACATCTCCAACCCCGATCTCGAACAGCGGATCGCGGCGGGCGCGCACTGGAACCCGAACAAGGATGTGCCCAAGAGCTGGTATTTCCCGATCCCCGAAGGCTATGTCGATTACCCGACACTGGCCGAGGAGCGGGCCGAAGCCGCCGAGTAAGGCCTACGCCCCCGGCAGCGTCCGCTTAGGGCGCTGCCGGGGCAAAAGTTGCCGTTCTGGTAGCGACCCCGAAGTGGTCGTTTCCGCTTTTCCGTGACAGCTCCAATAGCGGATATGGCAAGGCGCATCGGCACGAGAGTGCTCGCGATTCCCATAGGATTTGGATTTAATCGCCGACGTCTCGCTTCAACTTAGTCAATTCATCAATGGCAATCTGAATATCCGCCTCATTCGTTCGCCATGAAGAGACGCTCAAACGAAAAGCTGGGCGATCTTGCCAAACTGTAGGACCAAACCATATGACGCCGCGGGACTGTGCCATTTCCCGAATAGCAACCGTCTGTGCGTCACTATCGGCGCGGACCAGCACCTGATTGATGACCACACGATTGCAAACCTCATAGCCAGCTTCGCGCAATCCTGCGGCGAGCTGTTTGGCATAGGCACAGTGGCGATCAATCATTTCCTCTACACCCGCCCGTCCCAAACTGCGGAGTGCCGCCCAGATAGGCAGGCCCCGAGGGCGACGAGAAAATTCTAGCGTCAAGTTTTTCTGCGCATCTTGGGAAGCAGTCGCATAGCTGGCATCGGAATTCATCGCGGCGGCGAGAGCATCTGAATTGCGACAAATAGCCATTGCACCATCATAAGGCGTGTTCAGCCATTTATGTCCGTCGGTCGTCCAACTGTGTGCGCCGTCCACGCCATCGGTCAAGTGACGATGGGTCCGTGAGGCCCTTGCCCAAATCCCGAAGGCGCCATCGACATGAACCCAAGCTTTGGCGGCCTTGGCGCGCTCAATCAGCGGCCGGAATTGATCGAATTCTCCGGTATTCACCTCGCCCGCCTGCAAGCACAAAATGGTGCGTTCATCCAGTGCAGGGAGGCTATCGACCAGCATGCGGCCTTGCGCATCTACGGGTACAAATTCAACATTGTTGAGCCCGAATCCGAGCAGGCGAAGTGCCTTTTTTACCGTAACGTGCGTGCTCGCTGGAACGACAACGCGGATAGTTGGCGCACCTGCCAGCCCATCAACGTCCACATCCCAACCGACGCGCAACAACAAAGACCGCCGTGCCGCCGCCAAGCAGGCAATTCCACAAGCAGTTGCGCTTGTGCCAAAGCCAACTGCGCAATCGCGTGGCAAATCCAAAATATCAAGCACCCAACGCGCTGCGATTTTTTCGACAGTTGCTGCAACCGGAGCGTTGTCAAAAGAGGAGGCGCATTGATCCCATGCAAGCGCCAGTCTTTCCGCAGCAGAGGCAACTGGCAGCGCTGCTCCGATTACGAACCCAAAATAGCGCGGGCCATTCGAAACGGCCGTCGCAGGAGAACCGACATCATCAAGCAGGGCTATGGTCTCGACGGGATCGGCTCCCGCCTCAGGCAAGCTCTCTTCAAAGCGTGCTAGTTGAGCCAAAGCGGCGGCATCGGGAAATACCCGCATTGTGCCAACCCCCGCCAAATAGCGGGCCGCACGCGCATCTGCGTCTGCCAACAGCGCCAGTTCCTGCTCAATTCGCATCACAGCCCACCGATTTCAGCGCCGAGCGCGACAATCGCGTCGTCAACGCGGTGATAGTAAGTGTACTTCCCCATCCGCTTGGGACGGATAAGACCAGCATCGGTCAACAACTTCAAATGAGCTGACGCAGTTGCCGGTGTTACGCCCAGCCTTTCAGCGATATAGACAGAACAGATGCCATCTCGATCTTTATCGCCATGGACTTGCGGTGGAAATTCACCATGCGGGTCACGCAGCCATTGAAGGATCAATAGGCGCTTTTCGTTACCGAGAACCGAGGCTTTGGTTGCTAGCATCATTGGATGACGATTAGCTAATTCTCTAATTGAGTCAATGGTCGGCTCAATATTTTTTCAAGAGCCGCCTTTCGCCTTTCCACCCAGTTTCGGTCATCCAACTCCTGCTGCCCGGCCCCTGAAAGCAGCCATTTTGCTGCGCGCTTCCCGGGGTGCGTTTGCGGGGGCAGGCTATTCGGCTGGAGCGGGGGGCGGAGCAGCGGGGGCGGCTTCGGCCTCTTCGCTTTGCGGTGCCGCCTCGCCTGCGGCTTCGGGCTGTTCGTCATCCACATCCTTTGCGCTGGGCGCTTGACGCGGGGCGAGCGGGGCTTGCGATTCGAGCTGTTCGAGCGGGATCATCGCGTCGCTGATCTCTCCGCCCAGCACCTCGCCCGTCGCCTCACCACCTTTTTCGGCAGGAGCGGCAACGTCATCCTTGCAACCGGCAAGGGCGAGGGCAACGGCAAGGATGACGGCGCGTTTCACCCACACGCCTTTCGCGCAGGCCCGCCCAGCGCGTCAAGGAAATCATCGCTGGTGGCGATCAGCGCGGCGTCCCACTCCTGCGCCGAAACACTCAGCCCTAGCCGCGCCAGACTGGTCACGCCATATTCGGCGATCCCGCAAGGCACAATCCCGCCGAAGTGGCTGAGATCAGGATCAAGGTTCACCGAAAAACCATGCATCGACACCCAGCGCCGCACCCGCACCCCGATCGCGCCGATCTTGGCCTCGCGCCCGTCAATGTCGCGCGTCCAGATGCCGACCCGGCCTTGCGCCCGCCAGCTTTCAACCCCGAAGCTGGCAAGCGCCGCAATCACCCAGCCTTCGATGGCGTGGACGAAACAGCGCACGTCTCGCCCGCGCTTGCCCAGGTCTAGAACCAGATAGCCCACCCGTTGCCCCGGCCCGTGATAGGTGTAGCGCCCACCGCGCCCGGCAGCGACGACCTCAAACCGGGGATCGACCAGTTCAGCGGGATCGGCGCTGGTGCCTGCGGTATAGACCGGCGGGTGTTCGAGCAGCCAGATCAGCTCCGCCGCCGTGCCCGCCGCCACCGCCGCGTTGCGCGCCTCCATATCGGCCAGCGCCTGCGTGTAAGGCACGGGCGCGGCACCTTGCCGCCATTCGATTGGCATTTGCGATAATGGTGCAGGAGCAGTGCTTGCCATGGCGCAGCGGTGGGGGCATTGAGCGGCGAGATCAAGAGGCGATTGCGCGTTGCCTCTTCAGCCACGGAAGGGGACGCAGCATATGGCACATCACAAACTTGATATGGGCAAGGCATGGACGCAGGCAACCGGCCTGATCGGCGCCAATCGCGACACCATTGGCGCGATTGCCGGGCTGTTTTTCTTGCTGCCCGCGCTGGGGTTGGCGTTGTTCGCGCCCGAGCTCGCCAATCCTGAGGCCACCCCCCGCCGAGCGCCGATCCGCAAGTCGCCATGCAAGCGGTTGTGGGTCAGATGACCCAGGCCTATGCCAATAACTGGCCACTAATTGTTGCGGTATCAGTGTTGCAATTCATCGGATCGCTTAGCTTGCTGGCACTGCTGACTGATCGCGGGCGGCCCACCGTGCGTGAGGCACTGATGACCGGGGTAGGCAGCCTGCCGTCGTATTTTGGTGCACAAGTACTGAGCGGAATTGCTCTGGTTCTGGCAATTACCCTGCCTCTAGCACTGTTCTTTGCAATGACAGCGCTGATCGGCTTCGTAACATTGCCACTTCCCGAGGTACTATCGCAGATCGCGGCGGTAGTAGGGATAATCACTTCAGTGCTGTTTGTAATCGTGCTGGCGATGATCGGTCTGTATGTGTTCATCAAATTTGCATTGATCGCGCCGGTAATCGCGATTGACGGGATCCGTAATCCGATCACGGCATTGGGTCGTTCTTGGCGACTTACCAAGGGTAACAGCTTGCGGATTGCGGCGTTTCTGGTGCTGCTGTTTGTTACCATCGGAATTATCGCGGCGCTGGTGACGGGCATTCTTGGGCTGGTGCTGTCCGCCCTTGGATCGCAGCTAGCAAGCATCGGCAATGGTGTGGTCAGCGCGGCGGTCAATTCTGGCCTTAGTGTGATTTTTCTGGTCGTGATCGCCGCTATCCATCGTCAACTTGCCGGACAATCGCCCGAAGGCCTCGCGGCGACCTTCGAATAGGGGCCATGCAAGCTCACCATGGCTGATACCGACCCCGAAATAGCCCGCATCGCGCAAGGCACCAAGGCAGCAGGCGCGATTCCGTCGGGGCGGATGGCGTTGCTGTTTACGGTAATGCTGGTGACGGCGGCGGGCAATACCGCGATGCAATCGGTGATGCCATCGATCGGCACCGCCTTGCAGGTGGACGACGTGTGGATCAGCCTGGCCTATAGCTGGTCGGCGCTGCTCTGGGTGGTGTGCGCCCCGTTGTGGGCGCGGCGATCGGATCGGCGCGGGCGCAAGGCGATGATGGCGCTGGGGCTGGTCGGGTTCATCGTGTCGATGCTGCTATGCGGGCTGGCGCTTTATGCCGGGCTGTCCGGCTGGCTGTCGGCGGTGTGGGCGCTGATCGCCTTCGCCGCTGCACGCAGCCTGTATGGCGGGTTCGGCAGCGCCGCGCCGCCAGCGGTGCAGGCCTATGTCGCATCGCGCACGCCGCGTGCCGAACGCACGCAGGCGCTGTCGTTGATCGCATCAAGCTTCGGGCTGGGCACGGTGATTGGCCCGGCGCTGGCTCCGTTAATGGTGATGCCGTTGCTGGGGTTCGGGCTGACCGGCCCGTTCATCTGGTTTGCGGTGATCGGGGTGGCGGCGCTGGTGCTGCTGCGCTGGCGGCTGCCCGATGATGAGCCGCAATTTGCAGCGCGCGGGCTGGCCGCCACCTATTCGAGCGGATCGGGCGCGCCGAGCGACCCGCAGGCCGCCATTGACCCGGAGGAGGAAGCCGCGACGGGCGGAGAGCCACCGCGCCTGAGCTGGTTCGATGCGCGGCTACGTCCGTGGGTGATCGCGGGCTTGTTTGGCGGCCACGCACAGGCGATGGTGCTGGGGATTTCGGGCTTTCTGGTGCTCGACCGGCTGGGCCTGCGCGAAACGCCGGCCGAAGGCGCAGGGCCGGTGGGGCTGGTGTTGATGAGCGGGGCGATTGCCACGCTGCTGGCGCAATGGGGGCTGATCCCGCGCTTCAACCTCGGCCCGCGCGCGGCGACGCTGTGGGGAATTGTCACGGCGGCGCTAGGCACGGTGATCCTGGGCGTGGCGGGCGATCTGCACACGATTGCGCTGGGCTATGCGATTGCATCGCTAGGCTTCGGGCTGTTCCGGCCCGGCACCACGGCAGGCACATCGCTGGCGGTGACGCGCGCCGAACAGGGGCAGGCGTCGGGCATTGTCGCATCGCTGGCGGGGGCGAGTTACATTTACGCCCCGGCGCTGGGCGTGTGGCTTTATGGCCATTCGGACTGGCTGGGGTTTGGCCTGATCGTGGCGCTGTGCGCTGCGGTGCTGCTTCATGGTTGGTTCGCCTTGCAGGCCGATGCTTCCCTGACTGCCGAACGCGAGACGTTTGAATAAGCGCCTTCCGCTGGCGGTCTACAATATCTCCAGAACCGTGTCCTGCGGCCTGCACAGCCTTACACCCTTTTCGGTTTCAACCAGCGGACGTTCGATCAGGATTGGATCGGCCACCATCGCGGCCAGCACGGTCGCATCATCGGCTTCGGGCAACCCGCGCTCCGCCGCGTCGGTGCCGCGCAGACGCAGGCCTTGCTGCGGAGTGATCCCGGCATCGCGATAAAGCTGGGCGAGCTTTTCGGCGGTTGGCGGTTGGCTGAGATACTCCACCACCGTCACGTCTACCCGGCTGAGGTTTTCAAGGATCGCCAGGGTCTTGCGCGATGTGCCGCAAGCCGGATTGTGCCAGATTGTCGCCTTCATTTCGGTATGCCTCCTGCTGCACGCACTGTGAGAACTTAGGTTCAAAGCGGCACAAATGCTACAGTTTGATGATTATCAATCGCAGTTCTGTTTTCCGGTTGTAATTGCGAATAAGTTGCAATAGCTAGCCTGCGACAACGGAAAGGCACTCAATGATTCACTCCTTCGCTCGCGCTGGTCTGCTGCTGAGCTGCGCCACTATTGCATTCCCCGCGCTGGCCGAAACCGCACCGACTGCTGCCGCCTCAACCGAGAGCGCCGCCGCAGAAGGTGGGCCGCAGATCATCGTTACAGGCGATGTGCTCTATTCCAATCAGATCAACGCGCTCAAATCCCCCACCCCGATCATCGATGTGCCGCAATCGCTGTCGATCACCACTGCCGATCAGATCGTGCGGCAGGGCTTCGACAGCATCGGCGACATCGTACTCTACACCCCCGGCGTCACCAATTCGCAGGGTGAAGGCCACCGCGATTCGGTGGTGTTTCGCGGGGTGCGCTCCACCGCCGATTTCTTCGTCGACGGGGTGCGCGATGATGTTCAGTATTTCCGCGGTCTGTATAACCTTGAACAGGTCGAAATCCTGCGCGGGCCCAATGCGCTGTTGTTCGGGCGCGGCGGCACCGGGGGCATCCTCAACCGCGTGACAAAGAAAGGCGTGGTGGGCGAAAACTTCGTCGGTTATCGCGGCTCGGTCGATACTTTTGGCGCGTTTGACATCTGGGCTGATGTGAACCTTGCAACGAGCGAGAATTCGGCGCTGCGCATCAATGCCGCCTACGAAGACCTCAACAACCACCGCGACTTTTTTGATGGCGAGCAGATCGGCATCAACCCAACCTTCCGCGCCGAATTGGGTACGGCGACCACCATCGATTTGTCCTACGAATATGTCGATCACGAACGCTTCGTCGATCGCGGCATTCCCACCGGCGCGGATGGCAGTCCGGTGCGCGCGTTCAAGCGGATAACCTTTGGCGATCCTGACAACAACTTCTCCACCTTCACCGCGCATGTGTTGCGCGCCACGGTGCAGCACGCCTTTTCCGATAGCCTCAAAGGCAACCTCACCGCGTCGTGGGGCGATTACGACAAGGCCTATGCAAACTTCTTCCCGGTCGGCTTTGATCCGGCCACCAATGTCGTCGCGATTGATGGCTATGTCGACACCACCCAGCGCAAAAATCTGGTGCTGTCGGGCAATCTGATCGGCGAATTTGCCACGGGCGAAATCGGCCACACCCTGATCGTGGGCGGCGAGTTTATCGACACCAGCAACAATAATGACCGCTTCAACGCGGTGTTCGATACCGCCGTGGCCGATGGGCGCCGCGCCGATGTGGAGTTCTTTGCCGCGATGCGCCCGCTGGCCCTGCGTGGCGGGGTTGGCACGCTGGCCGATGGACGCACAACCAATGTCGCCTTCAGCGCGCTGAATGATGATACCGAAGCCGATCTCACCGTCTTCTCGGCCTATGTTCAGGACGAGATCAAGCTGGCCGAATGGCTACGGGTGGTGGTTGGCGCGCGGTTTGACTCTTTTGACATCACCGTGCTCGACAACCGCAACGGCGCGGTGCGCACCCGCACTGACGACAAGGTCAGCCCGCGTTTCGGCCTGATCCTCAAACCGCAGCCGAACCTGTCGATCTACACCAGCTATTCCGAGAGCTTCCTGCCGCGTTCAGGCGAACAGTTTTCCGACATCAACCCGCCCAATGATGCGCTTGATCCGGACACCTTCTCCAACCTCGAAGCGGGGGTGAAGTGGGACATCTACCCCGGCCTTGCCCTGACCGGCGCAGTGTTCGAGATTGAGCAAAGCTCGCCGCAGGTATCGGATACCAATCCCGATACGCTCGACGTGATCAACTCCAAAATCCGCGGGTTCGAAGCGCAATTACAGGGGCAAGTCACTGACTGGTGGTTCCTTTCGGCCGGCTATTCCTATCTCGATGGCAAGCAGCAAAGCCGCACTGGCCCCACCGGTCTGCGTGTGCGCGAATTGCCTGAACACATGTTTTCGATCTGGAACAATTTTCAGGCGACCGACCGGCTTGGTCTTGGGCTCGGGCTGACCGCGCAGGATGATAGCTTTGCCGATAACAGCAACACAGCAACCCTGCCGTCCTACGCCCGCGTCGATCTGGCCGCGTTCTATGACGTGTCAGACAATGTGCGGGTGCAGGTGAACGTCGAAAACCTGTTTGATGAACTTTATTTCCCCAATGCCCACACCGCCAATGAAGTGACCGTGGGCGCGCCGCTGAATGCGCGGTTCACCATCACGGGGCGGTTCTGATGCCTATTCGGTTTCCACCACGCGCAGCGCGGGGACGGCCTTCGCCGCATCTTCGGCGCTGATGCCGGGGGCGGGCGCGGCGCTGATGCTTTCGCGGCGCTGCGCCACCCGCCCGGCCTGTTCCACCGCCTTGATCAATCGCGGATAGACCCCGCAGCGGCAGATATTGGGGATTGCGGCCTCGATATCCTCGCGCGTGGGCGCGGGGTTGCGTTGCAACAATGCGGCGGCAGAAATGACGATCCCCGGCGTGCAATATCCGCACTGGATCGCGGCCTGCGCCACCATCGCCTGTTGCACCGGATGCGACCGGTCAGCCGACAGCCCTTCGATCGTGGTGATGATCCGCCCTTCGGCCTCCGCCAGCGTGATCCGGCATGATCTGAGCGCCACCCCGTCGACCAGCACCATGCACGCTCCGCCGCAGTCCCCGCCGCCGCCAGAGCCGCCACACGCCTTGGTGCCGGTAAGGTTCATCGCCTCGCGCAGCGCATAGAGCAGCGGCATCCGGGGATCGAGGTCGAACTCAACGGGCCGTTCGTTGACGGTCATGCGCGGCATGGGCGGTTCCTGTAAGCGGGCTTACTGGCGCCAGCTGTCGTCGATTTTATCGACCCGGCGCTTCCACGCTTCGAAATCGAACATCCCGGCCCCGCCCTGCCCGCTCATCACGGCAAGGTCACGCTGGTGCACGTCAACCACGGCTTGCGGGACAAGATTGGGGTTGCCCATGCTCAGCGTCGCCACCTGAATCTCACACGCGCGTTGCAACGCCCACATTTTGACGAACATTCCCTGGATGGTCTTGTCCATCACCACCGGGCCATGATTGCGCAGCATCAGGATGGTGTGATTGCCCAGATTCCGCACCAACCGCTCGCCTTCTTCGGCGCGGACGGTCACGCCTTCAAAGTCGTGATAGCCGATCTGCCCTTCGAAATTGCAGGCGTAGAAATTGGTCGGCACCAGCCCGTCCTTATGGCTGGCGACCGCCATGGTCGCGGTGGTGTGGACGTGGCAGATCGCGTCAGCGCGGCTGCCCAGATGCTTGTGGAAATAGGCGTGCTGGGTGAACCCCGCCTTGTTCACCATATAAGGCGACCCGCCGACATTGTTGCCCTCGACATCGATCTTGACCAGATTGCTGGCGGTCACTTCGCTATAGAGCAGGCCGAACGGGTTGATCAGGAAGGTATCTTCCTCCCCCGGCACCTTTAACGAAATGTGATTGTAGATCGATTCCGACCAACCAAGGTGATCGAAGATGCGGTAACACGCGGCCAGATCCAGCCGTGCCTGCCATTCTTCCTTGCTGCATTCGATACCGGGTTTCAACTGGGTCGCCATCGGTCATTCCTCTCCGTCTGCCCTTGGGTTTGCTATCGCACGCACAGGGAATGCTTTGCAAGCCGCCTGCGGCAAGGCTACGCCGCAATGGCATGAACGCGCCCGGATCATCACCCGCCAAACTGGTCAGCGGCAGCATCCCCGGACATCTTGTCAGCCAGACCATGCCGATGGTGATCGGGGTGGCGGCGATCATGTCGATCGGGATTGTGGACGCGTTTTTCATCGGCCAGCTGGGCCGCGATGCTTTGGCGGCGATTTCGTTCATCTTTCCGGTGTCTGTGGCGATCACCTCGCTCGGCGTCGGGATCATGGTCGGGATCAATTCGGTGGTCGCCCGCGCCTTGGGCGAAGGCGATCATGAACGGGCCGCGCGGCGTGCCAATTTCGGGATCGTGTTTGCGGCTGGCTGCGGCGCATTGATGGGGGCCGCGCTGTGGCTGCTGATCGACCCGATCTTCGCCGCGATGAATGCGCCTGCACATCTGATGCCGCTGATCCGCGCCTATATGCAGCCCTATGCGGTGGGCTTTCCGCTGATCCTGATCATCATGGGTTTCAACGGCGTGCTGCGCGGACAGGGCGAGGCGCGGCGGACGAGCACGATCAGCATCACCTATGCCGCCGCCAACTGGGTGCTCGATCCGCTGCTGATTACCGGCGTCTTCGGCTTCGACGGATTCGGTATGGCAGGCGCGGCCTATGCTTCGGTGATCGGCTGGGGGATCGGGGTGGTGGTTGCCCTGTGGTTGATCCGCGACACCGCGCTGCCGTTCAGCATCGCGCTGGTGCGGGAATGCAGACTGATTGAATCGGCCAAGGCGATCACCAAGGTCGCACTGCCCGCAGCATTCTCGAACGCGATCAACCCGCTTGGCCTGTCGATCCTGACCGCACTGGCGGCGCTGGAGGGCGAGGCGGCGGTTGCCGGGTTCGGCGCGGCAGGGCGGCTGCAAAGCTTCGTGATCGTCCCGCTGCTCGGATTGTCGGGCGCGATTGGCGGGATTGTCGGGCAGAATTGGGGCGCGGGCCGGATTGACCGGGCGCGCGAGGCGGCGCTGTGGGCGGCGGGATTCTGTGTGCTGTGGGGGCTGGTGGTGGCAATTGCCATGGTCTTCGCGGGCGAACAATTTGCGCGTTTGTTCACCGATGATCCGGCGGTGATCGCCGAATTCGCGCTCTATCTGGAAATCGCGGCATGGGGCTATGCCGGGTTCGGGCTGCTGATCGTTGGCAATGGCATCATGAACGCGGTCGACAAGGCGGCTTTCGCGCTGGTGCAATCGGTGGCGCGGGTGTTTCTGGTGATGCTGCCGGTGGCGCTGATCATGCAGCCGGGGATGGGCAGCGCGGCGATCTACACCGCTGAACTCGCCGCCAATCTGTTCGGCGCGGTGTCTGCGGTGCTGATCGTGCGTTACATCTTCGCACAACGCGCGCCGGCATGGGCGGCGCGCTAGGCCATTATTAACCAACTCTGCGCATAACGTGTCCTGAAAGACAAAAGGGCGCGAAATACATGGATGATCTGCTGGCGGAATTCATCGCCGAGACCCGTGAAATGCTGGAGGCTTCAAGCGGCGAAATCGTCGCCTGGGAGGCTGATCCGGCCGATCGCGCGCGGCTGGATACGATCTTCCGCTTCGTCCATACGGTAAAGGGCAATTGCGGGTTTTTCGACTTTCCCCGGCTTGCTGCCCTCAGTCACGCGGCCGAGGACGCATTGGCCGATTGCCGTGCCGGAAGGCGCGATCCTGACCCGCAGATGGTCTCCGCCGTGCTCGCCATTATTGATCGGATCGCCCAGATGGTTGACGCCATCGAAGCGGGTGAGGACATCAGCAATGCAGACCCCGACGGCGGCGATCAGGCGCTGATCGACGCGGTCAATGTTTCACGTGAAACATCGGGCGAGGACGGGGCAAGCGCGGTCAAGCAGGGGTCAAGCCCACGTCTGCACGCTCCGGCCAGCGCGTTGATCGAGAGTGTGGAAGAAGCCGCAACCCCTGCTCGCCGCGCTGATCCTGCCTCGCAACGCACCATCCGCCTGCCGGTCGAACTGCTCGACCGGGTGATGAGCGGCGTGTCCGATATGGTGCTGGCGCGCAATGATCTGGCCCACCGGCTGCGGCAGGCTGGCAATCAGCCGACCATTGATGGCCCGTTCGAACGCCTCACCACGATCCTGTCCGATGTCCGCGATGCGATCACCCGGATGCGGATGCAGCGGATCGAAACCCTGTTCAGCGCGATGCCCCGGCTGGTGCGCGATCTTTCGGCGGAACTCGGCAAGCAGGTGATGGTCGATCTCGACGGCGGCGACGTTGAACTCGACCGCGAGATGATCGAGACGATCCGCGACCCGCTGACCCACATCATCCGCAATGCCATCGACCACGGGATCGAACCACCCTCCGCCCGCCTTGCCAATGGCAAGCGCGAGATTGGCCTGCTCGCCATCGCGGCGCGGCAATCGGGCAACACCATCGCCATCGTGATCAGCGATGACGGGCACGGGCTGGATGAAGACCGCATCGCCGCCAAGGCCATCGCCACCGGATTGATCACCGCCGCAGAACGCAGCGCGATGAGCCGCGACAAGATCCTCAACCTGATTTTCGAACCCGGCTTTTCCACCGCCGAGGTCGTCAGCAATGTCTCCGGGCGCGGGGTCGGGCTGGATGTGGTGCGCCAGAACCTGGAAAAGGTCGGCGGCAGCATAAAGGTATCAAGCCAGCCGGGCCACGGCACCCTGTTCACGCTGCAAATCCCGCTCACCTTAAGCATTATCGCCGGGCTGACGGTGGAGGTCAGCGGGCAGCGGTTTGCCATCCCGCAGAGCTATGTCGAAGAAATCGTGCAGGCTTCGACCACGGCGCTTGATCTGAGCCACATGGGCGAAACCGCGCTGATCACCTTTCGCGGCAACCGCGTGCCGAGCCTGATGCTGGCCGATGTGCTGGGCCTTGATACCAGCGCCGACGCCGCGCGCGATCCCACGCTGGTAATGCTGCGGCTAGCGAGCGGTGATCTGTTCGCGCTGGCGGTGGACGGCATTCACAATCACGGCGATCTGGTGGTCAAGCCGCTGGCGCCCGCAGTGATGAAATCGGGCCTCTATGCCGGATCGACGCTGCTGGATGATGGCCAGCCGGTGCTGTTGCTGGATGTTGCCAACATCGCTGCTGCGCATGATCTGGTGTCCGATGGGCGCGCCCGCGTGCTGCAACCGGTGGCCGATGAAGCCGCCAAACCGGCGCACGCACTGCCACGCGCGATGCTGTTCACCGATTGCAATGGCCGCCGTTCCGCCGTGCGACTTGAACTGGTGCAGCGGATCGAAACCGCGCCAGTCAGCGCGATTGATTGTTCTGGCCCGCGCCCAAGGGTGGTGATCGACGGATTGATCCTGCCGTTGATCGACCTGCCTGACACAGCCGTTCCCGCACCAGGAAATACCGGACGTGTGCGGCTGCTGCGCCTGAGCGACGGCGCGTGCGAACTGCTGGTCGCGGTGCAGCAGGTGGAAGACGCGGTTGAACTTGCCGGGCCGCTGATCCCCGTGCCCGATGATCCGCTCGCCGAAGCGGTCACGCTGGTCGATGGCCAGCCGGTGACGCTGATCGATGCGCACGAACTGTTCGCGCGTTTCGGCGAGCCGCCGGTTGCCGCAGGACGTCCGCAGTGCAGCCTGCCTGCCGATGACTGGGCGCGCACTATACTTGCCCCGCTGGTGACATCGGCGGGTTACGAGATCGTGCCGCCCGAATCCGCCGATCCGCACACCATCGCGATCGTGTTCGACGAAGTGTTCGAAGCTGCCGAGGCGCTGGGCCGTGGGTTGACCGGCCCGGTGATCCGCCTGCGTGATCGCCCCGAAGCAACCGCAGGAAGTGACACCATCTATCGTTACGACCGCGACGCCCTGCTATCCGCGCTGACATCCGCAGCCCGATTTGCCCATCGCCCGGGAGGCCGCGCATGACCAACCAACTGCTTGTTATCGTGCAGATCGCAGGTCGCCGCTGTGCTTTGAGCGCGCTCGATGTGAAATCGGTGATCGAAATCGGCACCGTCACCCCGATCCCGCGCGCGCCTGCGCACATCGCCGGAATCACCGCGCTACGTTCGCAGGCGCTGACGGTGATTGATTGCCGGCTTGCGCTGGGTCTGGTGCAGCACGCATGGCCCACCGATGTCCGCGCCGCGGTCGTTGCCGAAGGCGGCCATGCCTATGCCCTAAAGGTTGATCAGATTGAGGACATCACCACGGCAATCGGTGAACCGGGTCAGGTGCCCGGCGGGTTCGGCGCGCAATGGTCGCGGGTCGCCACCGGCATGATCGAAACGCTGACCGGCCCGGCCCTGCTGATCGACCTGTCGGCCCTGATCGCCGGGCCGGACGCCCTGCGGCACGAGGCCGAGGCGGCGTAATGCGTTTTTCACAGGTGATCGGACGCGTGCGTTCGTAGCGTGCTTTAATCCTATGCTTACCAACTGACCTTAGAATTATGATTTCAACCGCAGGAATCGCCATGAAAACATGCCTCATCGTCGATGATTCCCGGGTGATCCGGAAGGTTTCGCGACATATTCTCGAAACCCTCGGATTTGCCGTGGAAGAAGCCGAAAACGGCAGAATCGCGCTTGATGCGTGCGAAGCTGGCATGCCCGATGTCGTCCTGCTTGATTGGAATATGCCGGTAATGACCGGGATTGAATTCCTCTCCCACTTGCGCACACGCCCCGGCGGCGATGCGCCCAAGGTGGTGTTCTGCACCACCGAAAATGATGTGGCACATATCCGCGAAGCAATTCAGGCGGGCGCGGACGAATATGTGATGAAGCCGTTCGATCACGAAACGCTCCAGATCAAACTGCAGCTTGTCGGGTTTGCGTGACTCGCCTGTCCGCCAGTCCGCGGCCCATCAAGACCGGTAGCGCGCAATCAGACCCGGAACGCCTGCTCGTCCGCCCCGGATCGGCGTCTGCGATCCGGGTGATGATCGTCGATGATTCGCTGACCGTCCGCACGGTCTTCAAACGGATGGTCGAAAGTGATCCGGCGATGGTGATTGTCGGCACCGCCAGCAGCGGCGAAAGCGCGCTGGTGCAGCTCAAAACCCAACCGGCCGATTTGGTGCTGCTTGATCTGGAAATGCCCGGAATGGGCGGCTTGCGCGCTTTGCCCGCGATCCTCGCCACGCCTGCCGCGCCGCAGGTGCTGGTGGTATCATCGCTGACGGTCGACGGGGCCGAACACACGCTCGCCGCGCTGTCGATGGGCGCGGCTGACACCCTGCTCAAACCCCGGCCCGGCGGCTTTACCGAAGATTACCGCGCGCAATTGCTGGGCAAGATCCGGGCACTGGGGTCGCGGGCAGCCGACCGGGCCAGCACGCCCGCTCCGCACCGTGAGCCGTCATTCGCGCGTCCCGGACTTGCGCAGCGCAGCAGGCGGGCCAAGGTGATCGCCATTGGCGCATCAACCGGCGGCATCCACGCGCTTGGCCTGATGCTGCGGCAACTGACCCCGGAGTTTGACCTGCCGATCCTGATCACTCAGCACCTGCCATCCTCGTTCATCCCGGTGTTTGTCCGCCAGGTCGAAACCGCTTGCGGACGCCCGGCTGACATTGCCGAGGACGGGCTGGATATCCGCCCCGGCCGTATCATCATCGCGCCGGGGCATGGCCATATGCTGGTGCGTCGCGGCGGAGAGCGGTTGACCACCCGGCTGTGTTCGAAACCGGTGGCGAGCGGGTGTATGCCCTCGGTCGATCCGATGCTCTCCAGTCTTGCAGAGGCCTGCGATGCTCAGGCGCTTGGCGTAATCCTGTCGGGCATGGGCCGCGATGGGGTGATCGGCGCGCAGGCGCTGGTCGATGCGGGCGGCACTATCTACGCGCAGGATGCCGAAAGCAGCGCGGTATGGGGGATGCCCGGCGCGGTTGCGCGTGCGGGGCTGGCCAGCCTGATCGCTGCGCCCGAACGGCTTGGCGAAGCGGTGATGGCCCATGCAACCGCGCCCAGCGCTGCAGTGCTGCGGTAGAGCCAGCCGATGGAAGTCAGCGAAGCCTCGCACCAGATCATTGCCGATCTGCTTGCCGCACGCACCGGCCAGCACCTCACCGAAAGCCGCCGCTGGCGGGTCAATTCGGCGCTCGCCGGGATTTTCCGCGAACACGGCATCAGCAATGTCGATCAGTTGGTATGCCTGCTCGCCGCGCCGCGGACGGGGCCGGGGCCGGAAAGCCCCGATCTGTCGCAGGATGTGGTCGAGGCGCTGCTCAACAACGAAACCTATTTCTTCCGCGACAAGCCGACCTTTGACCAGCTGCCAGCGGAAATCCTGCCCGAACTGGCCGAGCGGCGGCGCGATTGCCGCCGTCTGTCGATCTGGTCGGCGGGCTGTTCGACCGGGCAGGAAGCCTATTCGATGGCGATGCTGTTCGTGGATCAGAAAGACCGCTGGGACGGGTGGAACATCGACATCTTCGGCACCGATGTCTCCCACCGCGCGGTCAGCGCCGCGCGCAGCGGGCTTTACAGCCAGTTCGAAGTGCAGCGCGGGCTGGGCGTCACCCAGATGCTGCGCCATTTCGACGAAACACCGCGCGGCTGGCAGATTGGCGAAGAGGCGCGGCGGATGGTGCGTTTCCGTCAGCACAACGTGCTTGGCCTCCACCCCGGCCGGATGCCGTTTGATCTGGTGCTGTGCCGCAATGTGCTGCTCTATTTCGATCGGGATACCCGCGGCGAAGCCTTTGCCCGTCTGGCCGATGCGGTGGCTCCCGACGGTTTCCTGATGCTGGGCGCGGGTGAAACCGTTATCGGCCAGACCGACAGGTTCGTGCCATACGCACGCCGCGCGAGCTTTTTCGAGCCGCTTTCGCACCAGCAGGCATCGGCCTTGCGCAAAACAGCCTGAGCCGCAGCTTTACCCTTCGTTAGCCGATGTCGTTTAGCACGATTTTCCAAATGGCGGCGTTCAGACCGCGATCTTCGGGAAAGCAGCTATCGTGTTCGCAGCATCACCCTCATTGCGATTAACGCCCACCGCGCTGGTGGTGATCCCGCTCGGCGTGATCAGCGTCGTGACCGGGCTGATCATGCTGGCGATCAGTTTCAACGAACGGATCGTGATCGTGTCGCACGGCGCGCTGATCATCTCCGCAATCCTCGTCTATGCGGCGACCATCGTCGTTCTGGGGTGCAGCGGCATCGCCAATATCCGCGCGCTTGAAACGCGGGCGATCACCGATCCGCTGACCGGCCTGCCCAATCGCCATGCGCTGCATGAAGACATTCAGGCCGCCTCGCAAGGCAGCGAGGAAGTGGCGCTGGCGATGATCGATCTCGACAGCTTCAAGCAGGTCAACGACCATTACGGCCATGCCGTTGGCGATCAGTTGATCGAACGATGCGCGCAAATGGTCTGCACGGTGTGCAGTGACGAGGCGCGCTGTTACCGGCTGGGCGGCGATGAATTTGCGGTTGTGATGTCGGGCAAGGTCGCAGGCACGATCCTTGAAGGCATTTGCCGCACCTTACTGGAACAGATGGGCACGCCGGTTGAGGTCGGGCACCTCCATATTGCGGTGGGGGCCAGCATCGGCCTGACCCGCAGCACCGCCGCGCAGCGCCTGCCTTCATCGGAAATGCTCCGCCGGGCCGATGTGGCGATGTATATGTCCAAACGCAGCGGCAAGATGCGCACCACATGGTTCAATGAAGGCTTCGACCGCTGCCGCGAACGCATGCGCGAGATCGAGGACGAGATTCGCATCGGGATTGCGAACGGCGAATTCCACGTCGCCTACCAGCCGCTGGTCAATGCCGAGACTGGCCGGATCGTCGCGGTGGAGGCGTTGCTGCGCTGGGATCGCGGGGATCGATCACCCCTTGGCCCGAATATATTCATTCCGGTGGCCGAAGAATCCGGGCTGATCAATCCGCTTGGCCAATGGGTGCTGCGTCAGGCGGTGTGCGACGCGATGCGCTGGGGCGAAATATCGCTATCAGTCAATGTTTCCGCAGAGCAGCTGCGCAATCCCGAATTTCCGATCAAGCTGGGCGAAGTGCTGGAAGAAACCGGTTTTCCGCCGCCGCAGCTTGAACTGGAAGTCACCGAAACCTGCCTCGTGCTTGATCCGGTGGTGGCCGAACGCACGCTTGATGTGATCCGGTCGTTCGGGGTGCAGATCGCGCTCGATGATTTCGGCACCGGCTATGCCTCGATCGGGTTCCTGCGGCGGTTCCGGTTTGAAAAACTGAAACTTGACCGCAGCCTGGTCGAACTCGCCGGGGTGGATGATGCCAGCCGGGCGATGATGCTGTCATCAATCGCACTCGCCCGCGCACTCAACATGGGCGTAACCGCCGAAGGCGTGGAAACCGAGGAACAGGCCAATCTCGTGCGGCTGGCCGGGTGCGACCAGATCCAAGGCTGGCTGTATTATCGCGCCATGCCCGCGACGGAAATCGACCTCCTGATCGCGGCTCAGAACGCCGAAAACGCCAACGATGACGAGCAGGCGGCATGACCGCGCTGCAGGACATGGCCATGAACATCGCAGCCGAACGGGCTGGCAGAGCGCCGGAGGGCACGGACACGCCCAATGCCCCCACGGGCCGCCTCCAGCGCTGGTTCAACGCGCTCAACCTCGGCGGCAAGATCACGCTGTTTTTCAGCGCCAACCTTGGCCTTGCGCTGATTGCCGGACTGTTCGTGATTGTTGGCTATGTCGAACTGGGCGAGCGCGCCGAAATCATCCGCAGCACCCATGATCAGGCGCTCAAGGCCGAACGGACGCTGGTGCAACTGAGCCAGGCGCAGCGCCATGCCGAAATGCTCACGATCCGCCCCAGCGATGCCCGAGCCCGCGCGGCGGGCGCTGCGCTGAACGAGGCGAAAGCGTGCATTGATATGCTGTCGCAAGCGTTGGCGGCTGATAATGCCGATGGTCATGAACGGCTGGCTGTATTGCGCAGCGGCGTGGCTGACCTTGATGGTCAGATCACCGCCTTCGATCCTGACACCGCCAGCGCGCAGCAACGCCAGCGCCAGACAGCCGCCATCGCCGCCAGCGGCGCGGCAGTGGTGGCGGCGGGCACTGACCTTGCACAGATGCTGGGCGATGATGCGGCGGCGATGTCCGATTCCGGCGCCGCGCTGATCACCACCCTGCTGTCCATGTGGATCGCATTGGCAATCGTGCTCACCCTGCTGACACTGATCGCGCAGCGTTATTTCAAGCGCAACGTGGGCGGGATGCTGAAGTCGATGGCGTCGCAAATGACAATCCTTGCCTCTGGCGGCAAGAACATCGCCATCAGCGGCCAGCATCGGCAGGACGAAATCGGTGAAATGGCGCGGGCGATGGAAGTGTTCCACAGCGCGGCGTTGCAGCTCGAACGGCTCAGCCGCGAACAGGCCGTGCGTGCGCGCGCCGAACGCGATGAACAGACCCGGCTGCAGGTGCAGCAACACGAAGCCCAGCTGGAGCGCGAACGGGTGGTGAACGGGCTGGCTGACCAGTTCGAACGCACCGTCGGAGAGGTTGTGACCAGCGTGGTTGCGGCCTCCAGTCAGTTGCAATCGACCGCCACGATGATGGCAACAACCGCCGAAGACACCAGCCAGCGCACCGGCGAAGTTGCCGCTTCAATCGAGGACGCCAATATTGGCGCGACCGCCGCCGCCGCCGCGAGCGATGAATTCGCCATGTCGATCGGCGAAATCAGCCGTCAGGCCGCCTCCTCAGCCGAACTCGCGCGGGCAGCCGGCGTTTCGGCGCTTCAGGCAGACAGCACCATTGGCGCACTTTCAGCCTCGGCGCAGGAAGTCGGCCAGATCGTCGAATTGATCCAGTCGATTGCCCAGCGCACCAATCTGCTCGCGCTCAACGCCTCGATCGAGGCCGCGCGCGGAGGCGAGGCCGGACGCGGATTTGCGGTGGTGGCAAGCGAGGTCAAGGAACTCGCGATGCAGACCAGCCGAGCCACTGACAAGGTCGCGGAACAGATCCGCGCAATGCAATCGACCACCGGCGCCAGCGTCAACGCACTGCGCGATATTGCCCGCCAGATCCAGCAATTGGAAACCACCTCGGTATCGATCGCCAGCGCGGTCGATCAGCAGTCGGTCGCCGGGCATGACCTTGCCCGCAGCATCGACCTTGCGGCGCGCGGAACCGAGAAGGTCGCCGCCCATATTGATGGTGTGCGCAACATGGCGCTTTCGACTGGATCGGCAGCGCAGCAGGTGCTGTCCAGCGCCACCAGTCTTGATGCTCAGGCAGCAACCCTGCGCCTGCAGGTGCAGGAATTCCTCAACGCATTATCCGACCATTCCAGATCATCGTGACGTGGCAGGCCCCGGCGCAGCGCAAAGCGCGTTAACGGCAGGCGCGCGCTGGCTGGATCAAGCATTTGGAAAGGATTTTCCTTCACAATTGTTTGGTCAAGAACCCCGGGGAATTACGCAATGAACATGATGAGCCTGCAGGAGCGCAGCGAGGAACAGGCCGTTCCCGACTTTGTGCGCGAACTCAGGGCCGATTTCGGTATCGAAGATGCGGGCAACCCTGACGTAAGCGAAGCACCAACGGGCAGCGAAACCTTGCTGGAGCGTTTCTCATGGTTCCGCAATCTGTCGCTGTCGAACAAGGTCAACGCGATCTTCGGAAGCTTCCTTGCTGTCGGCGTGATCATGTCGCTGGTGATCGGCATCGGCCTTGGCGAATTGTGGAACCGCTATCAAAGCGCGGCGCAGGTGCAGGACACGGTAATCGCAGCGGGCGCTTTGCAATCGGCAACGCAGGACATGCGCTACCAATCGCTGCGCGCGCTCTACGACCGCAGCGCTCCCCTGCTCGAACAGCAACGCGAAAGCGAAATCGCGGTCGCAGCGCAGGTCGCTGCAATCGAAGCAATGGTTGCGGGCGATGACACCGAATTGCAGCCACGCATCATCGCCCTGCGCAGCGGTCTCGACGATTTCCGCGCTGGTTATACGCGCGCGCATGATGCGGTACGCGGCGGCACGAGCGCCAATGCAGCCGCCGCGCAGGTCGCCGCGCAAGGCGATGCTCTGGCCGCAGTCAGCGCGCAACTAACCGCCGACCTGACCGCGCGCGCGCAAGCGCAGGAAGCGGCCGGGATCACCTACTTCTTCAACATGGTGATGATTGCGGGTGTGCTGGCGTTGCTGGGCTGCGTAGTGCTGCTGATGGGCTTGGCCTATCTGTCGCGTGATTTCTCGCGCAAGATCGTTGAAATTACCGAAGCGATGACCCGGCTTGCCAATGGCGACCGGGACTTCGCCATCAAGGGCGAGGATCGCACCGACGAAATCGGCGCAATGATCCGCGCGCTCGATCTGTTCAAACGGGCGAGCAAGCGGCTGGAGACATGGGCGCGTGAACGGTCGGAAAAGGCCGAACTGGAACTGCAATTGCAACAGGATCGCGAACGCGAACGGGTTGAGGCCGAAGCGCGCAAAGCCGCGTTGCTGGATGATGTCGCGCGCCAGTTCGAACGCACCGTGGGCGATGTCGTAAGCGGTGTAGCCGCCGCCTCCAGCCAGCTCCACACCACCGCCACCCGCATGGCCAGCAGCGCCGAAGAAGCCAGCCGCCGCACCAATGACGTTGCCGTGTCGATGGACGAAGCCAACGCCGGCGCCACTGCCGCCGCCGCCGCCAGCGATGAATTTGCCCTCTCGATCAGCGAAATCAGCCGTCAGGCAGCTTCGTCAAGCGAACTTGCCCGGCTGGCGAACGAAGCGACCGGGGAGGCCGATGAAACCATCTCGGCGCTGGCCGCATCGGCAGAGGAAGTCGGCCAGATCGTCGAACTGATCCAGACCATCGCACAGCGCACCAACCTGCTCGCGCTCAACGCATCGATCGAAGCGGCGCGCGGGGGAGAGGCGGGCCGCGGCTTCGCGGTGGTCGCCAGCGAGGTCAAGGAACTCGCGATGCAGACCAGCCGCGCCACCGACAAGGTCGCCGAACAGATCCGCGCAATGCAATCGACCACCGGCGCCAGCGTCAAGGCGCTGCGTTCGATCGCGGGGCAGGTCAAGGAACTCGAATCCACCGCCGTATCAATCGCCAGTGCGGTCGATCAGCAATCGGTCGCGGGCCGCGATCTGGCGCAAAGCATTGATCTGGCCGCGCGCGGCACCGAAAAGGTCGCGGGCCATATCGAAGACGTGCGGCAATTGTCGCTCTCAACCGGCGCAGCGGCGAGCCAGGTGTTGCTCAGCGCCAACGAACTGGAAGCGCAAGCTGTGCATCTCAGCGATCAGGTGCGCGGCTTCCTTGGCCGGGTGCGGGCGGGCTGACGCCAACACCTAGCGCCGTTCTGCACACCCCATCGGCGCGGCGGGTCTTGAACCGCGCGCCGGGATGATTAGGGCGGGACACTATGCCCTCACCCTTCATCCTGCTCCAGCACGCCCTCCCGCAACACGCGCTGTCGCGATTGGCAGGCGCGCTGGCGTCAAGCGAGCGGGCGTGGATCAAGAATCGGCTGATCCGCCGCTTTGTCGCCGCCTATGATGTCGACATGGCCGAGGCCGCGCGCGCGATTGGCGAATTTGCCAGCTTCAACGATTTCTTCACCCGCGAATTGAAGCCCGGCACGCGGGAGCTGGCCGACGCAGAGGCGTTCATCCTCAGCCCTGCGGACGGCGCGGTGAGCCAGCTGGGCACGATCACCGATGGGCGGATCTTTCAGGCCAAGGAACGCGATTTCACAACCGCAGAAATCCTCGGCCACGGTGCCGATGCCGCGCGCCGGTTCGACGGCGGGCAATTCATCACCATCTATCTTTCCCCCCGCGATTACCACCGCGTGCACATGCCCGCCGCGGGCGCGCTGCAATCGAGCTCCTACATTCCCGGCGATCTGTTCTCGGTGAACCAGCAGACTGCCGAGGGCGTTGACCGGCTGTTCGCGCGCAATGAACGGCTCGCCTGCCTGTTTAACGGGCCGGGCGGCGCGTTTGCAAGCATCATGGTCGGCGCGCTGATCGTCGCCGGGATCGACACCGTATGGCCGCACCGCTTCGCAGGCCACGGGCGCGACGTGGTGCGCGAGGATTTTGCAAGCGGCGCGGTCGATCTGGCAGCGGGCGACGAGATGGGGCGGTTCTACCTCGGCTCAACCGTAGTGCTATTGTTCGAACCCGGTCGTGTCGCTTGGCTGGAAGGGCTGAAGGCAGGCGATCCAGTGCGGATGGGGCAGGCGATCGGGAACTGTCAGGAATTTATACCAAAGTTCGGCGCCTGAGCATGTTCAGCGCGTGATGCGTCGGCCTCTTAGCGCGCTGGTATTAGCGTGCGGGAGGGCGGTTGAACTTTTCGCCGTCATGGCCTTGATAAAGCGTTCAGCGAACAGCCCGGCGAACTGGGCCTTGGCCATCGGCCACTCACGTGGCGGCATTCCCCACTCCATCTTGGATCGGTGCAAGATCAGATAGAGCAGCATGCTTGCAGCATCGTCACTGAGAAAGTGGCCTCCTGCGCTAACGGAACAGCCGACCGGCCACCGCGTCAAGCTTCACCATGACTGCGGGATCGTGTTCGTCAGGCGCGGTAATGATCGCGTCGTCCAAAGCGGTGTCGATTGGGGAGGCCGCACGCTTTTTCGGCAGGGCTGCGATGAAATTCTTCACCATCGCATGGGCGAGCGCGCCGTTCGCCTGCATTTGCGCAACAACTTGCGCAACATCAACAGCCTCTCCGTCTCGCCAGCAATCATAATCGGTAATCATGCCGACCAGAGCATAGGGCAGTTCAGCCTCCCGCGCGAGTTTGGCTTCGGGCATCGCGGTCATGCCGATCACGTCGGCACCCCATTGGCGGTACATCCGGCTTTCGGCGCGGGTGGAAAACTGCGGGCCTTCGATGGCGAGATAGGTCGCGCCGACCGCGACCTTGCCTTTGGCCTTGGCAACGGCCTTCGCCGCCATTTCTGACAGGCGCGGGCAGACCGGATCGGCCATCGACACGTGGGTGACGAACCCGCTGGTGTAAAAGGTGCTGGGGCGGTGCACCGTCCGGTCGATAAATTGTTCAACCACGGCGAAGCGCCCCGGCTCCAGTTCTTCACGCAGGCTGCCAACTGCGGACACCGCCAGAATATCAGTGCAGCCCGCCCGCTTCAGCGCATCGATATTGGCGCGTGAATTGAGTTCGGTCGGCGAAATCGGGTGCCCACGACCGTGGCGGGGGAGAAAGCGCACCTTCACCTCGCCAATCCGCCCGCACAGAATCTCGTCCGATGGTTCCCCCCACGGCGTATCAATCGCAATCCACTGCGCGTCCTCGATGCCGTCCATGGCATAGAGGCCCGATCCGCCGATGATCCCGATGCACCATTCGCTGGCCATGCCTGCTGCCTGTCCTTTGCTAGACCTAGGGTGGGCTTAGGTCAGGTCGAAGCGGGTCGGCAAGGCCTTGCGGATCATCTTTTCCGCTGCGGCGTAAGGCCCGGCAATCGAAGGACGGGCCTGCATCGCGGCAAAATGCGCGGCGAGCGCGGGCCACTTGTTCAGCGGCGTTTCCGCAACCAGTGAAACCTGCATCAGCACGGTCGCCACGGTAATGTCGGCAATCGACAGCGCGTTGCCCGCGAAAAATTCGCGCCCGTCCAGCCGGGCTTCGAGCACGTCGAAAATCGGCGGCAGTTGATTGGCCCAGGTATCGCGCGCCTTTTCGAGATCGGGCTCCTGCCCTTTGCTCACCGCGAAGAAGATCGGTCGAAAAATGCCCATTCCGCCCGCCATTGCCAACGAGGTGTCGGCATATTCTTCGATGAACAATGCCTCGCCCAAAGCCATCGGCGCGTCCGGATAAAGCGCGGGATCAGGATGCTTGCGTTCGATCATCGCGCAGATCGCGCTTGAATCCGCGATCGTGCCCGCGACCCCTTCTTCGGCCACAGAACGATCGCGCAGCACCGGAATGCGCTTCATCGGCGAGATATCCATGAACCACTGCGGCGGGTCGAACACGTTGACCGCTTCAACCTCGTAATCCACGCCCTTTTCAATGCAAACAGCCGCAACCTTGCGCACAAACGGCGAAACCGGGCTGCCATAGACGACCAGATCGGGACGGGAATCACTCATGAGGCTCTCCTTGAAGGCATGTTTGCGGCCTTCCATAAGCCCCGCCCGCAATAGCGCAATCGCCAAGCGCCCGGCTTGGCCCAGCCGCCTAGGCCAATTGGCAAAGCAGCGATTGCATTTTGCAACGCAACGCACCACCTTGAGCCTGCGAAAAACGACTCCCTGATAGGACGAGAGAGGAACAATCATGGTCACCCAGTATAAGAACCTTATCGGCGGCAAGATGGTCGCAACCGACCGGATGCTCGATGTGGTCAACCCGGCTACCGAACAGGTGATCGGGCAGGTGCCCGCCTGCGGCCAGGCCGAGCTTGACCAAGCGGTTGCCGCCGCGCGCGCCGCGTTCAAGACGTGGAAGAATACCCCGATCGAAGAACGCCGCGCCGCGATCATGGCGATTTCCGGCGCGATCAAGGAAAATGCCGAGGAACTCTATCGCCTGCTGACAGCTGAGCAGGGCAAGCCGCACGATCAGGCCAAGGGCGAAATCTACGGCGCTGCGGGGATGAGCGCGGCGCAATCGACGCTGTCGCTTGACGACGAGATCAACGAAGACAGCGAGGCACGCCTCAGCCGCACCCGCCGCGTGCCGGTGGGCGTGGTTGCGGGCATTGTGCCGTGGAACTTCCCGGTGATGATGGCGATCCAGAAAATCGCGCCCGCAATGCTGTCGGGCTGCACGATTGTGCTCAAGCCTTCGCCCTTCACCCCGCTCACCACCCTGCGCATCGCTGAACTGATCGCGGACAAGGTGCCTGCGGGCGTGGTCAACATCATCACGGGTGAAGATTCGCTCGGCCCGTTGATGACCTCGCACCCCGATATCGACAAGATCACCTTCACCGGATCAACCGCGACCGGCAAGAAGATCATGGAAGGCGCGAGCGCCGACCTCAAACGCATCACGCTGGAACTCGGCGGCAATGACGCGTCAATCGTGCTGCCCGATGCCGATCCCAAGAAGGTGGCCGAGCAGCTGTTCTGGTCGAGCTTTTCCAACGCCGGCCAGATCTGCGTCGCGGCCAAGCGCGTCTATATCCACGAGGATATCTATGACGAGCTTTCGGCGGCGATTGTCGAATATGCCAAGACCGTGACCGTGGGTGATGGCGCGCAGCAGGGCACGGGCGTCGGCCCGATCCAGAACAAGAAGCAGTTTGATCGCGTGGTTGAGCTGATCGAGGATGCCAAGGACAATGGCTACAAGTTCCTGCTCGGCGGGAATGTCGATCCGTCCGGCACTGGCTACTTCGTACCGCTGACCATCATCGACAACCCGCCCGAAGACGCGCGGATCGTGGCCGAGGAACAGTTCGGCCCGGTGATGCCGTTGATGAAGTTCTCGACCGAAGAAGAAGTCATCGCACGCGCCAATGCGTCCGAATACGGACTGGCTGGCGCAGTGTGGACCGGCAACCCGGACAAGGGCGTTGAAATTGCCGAACAGCTCGAAACCGGGACAGTGTGGGTCAACGAATACCTTCACCTTTCGCCCTTCGCACCGTTCGGCGGGCACAAGCAGTCCGGCTTTGGCGCCGAATATGGCAAGGAAGGCCTGAAGGAGTTCACCTATTCGCAGGTTATTACTGTGAAGAAGGACAAAATCCCCGCGTAACGCCATGGGTATGTCACCGGACGAACTGAGCGCCGGGCTGGCGCGGGTCTGTGCCCGCGCTGGGCTCGGCGCTTTGTTGTTGGAGCCGCAGCGGCTCACCGGCGGGGCGGTGATGGAAAGCTGGCGGTTTGTGGCGGACGACAGCGCCTACGTGCTGCGCCGCGCGCCCAGCCTCGCCTTCATGGAGGGGCGGCCTTATGGGCATTCGACCGAGGCGGCGTTGATCGAGGCGGCGCGGTTAGCGGGCGTGACCGCGCCGGAAGTGGTGGCAGTGCTGGAGCCGGCAGACGGCCTTGGTTCGGGCTTCATCATGCGCGCTTTGCCGGGGACGGCTGATCCCAAGGTGATCCTTGGCTGCGACGATCCGAAAGACTTGCTGCGGCAGGCGGCGCGCGATCTGGCGCGCATCCATCGCTTGCGGCCAGCGGTCGTGCCGGACGGCGTGCCGGTGATGGACACCCGCGCAGGCATAGCCGACCTCAAGGCGCAGTTCATCGAGGCAGGCGGGGATCGCCCGATCATTGCGCTCGGCCTCAAGTGGCTGGAGGACAATTGCCCGCCGCCCGTCGAGCCTGTCCTCAACCACGGCGATTACCGGATGGGCAATCTGCTGGTGGAAGGATCGACGCTCACGGGGGTGCTCGACTGGGAAATCGCCCATTTCGGCGACCGCCACGAGGACTTGGCCTTTGGCTGCATGGCGGTGTGGCGCTTTGCCCGGTATGACCGCCCGGCGCTGGGGCTGGGGAGCCTTGAGGATTACATCGCCGCTTACGAAGCCGAGAGCGGCGCCCAAGTTGACCCCGCCCGCTTTCGCTTCTGGACGATCTACCGCACCGTGTGGTGGGCGCTCGGCTGCCTCAAGATGGCGGCGCAATGGCGCAGCGGCGCGGACCGGATGCTCGAACGCGTGGTAATCTCGCGCCGGACGAGCGAGCAGGAACTCGATCTGCTGCTGCTGCTGGAGGAGGATGCGCCGGAAGCGGAGCGGGCGCGTGAGGTCACAAAGCCATTCAGGACACGTGCTCGGACGCTGCCCCCTCAGGGCGATGCGACGATTGCAGAGCTAGTGACTGCGGTCTCCGAATGGCTCGGTAGCGTGAAGCACCGCATGGAGGGGCATGACCGTTTCCAACTGGCGGTCGCTCGCAACGCACTCGGCATCGTCGCGCGTGAAATGGACATTGAATACTCCGGCGTCGATCCGCGAGACATGTCCGAGTATTTCCTGTCCGGCGATGACACCCTCGAGACCAAGGGCGTGCTGGCCAAGCTTCGCTTCGATGCTCTGGAATTGATCGAGGTCGATAGCCCTAAATATCCCGCGCTCGCGGTCGCCCAAAAGAAGTGGCTAGGAGAGAACTAATGGACTTCGCCATCCCCGCCGACCTGCAAGCCTATCTCGATGAACTCGACGCCTTCATCGCGGCCGAGATCAAGCCGCTGGAGCAGCAGGACGACAACATCCGCTTCTTCGACCACCGCCGTGAATATGCGCGGACGGACTTTGAAGCGGGCGGGCTGCCCCGGCACGAGTGGGAGGAACTGCTCAAGGAAGCCACCCGCCGTGCCGACAAGGCGGGCCATTGGCGCTTCTCCGCGCCCAAGCGTTACGGCGGGAGGGATGGCAGCAACCTCTGGATGGCAGTGATCCGCGAACATTTTGCGCGCCATGGCCTCGGCCTGCACAATGACTTGCAGAACGAACACTCGATCGTCGGCAACTTCCCCTTCGTCGCCATGTTCGACCAGTGGGGAACCGAAGAACAGAAAGCCGAATTCATCACCGGAGGCTTTGAACGCACCCGCCGCGTGGCTTTTGGTCTGACCGAAGCGAACCATGGCTCCGACGCCACCCACATGGAAACCGTGGCGGTGCGGGAAGCCCGCGACGGCGTGGATGGCTGGCGGATCGATGGCGAGAAAATGTGGATCACCGGGATGCACGTCGCCACCCACTGCGCGATGTTTGCGCGCACTTCCGGCCAAGCGGGGGATGCGAGCGGGATCACCTGCTTCCTCGTCCCCAATCCCACCCCCGGCCTCGAAATCGAGGAGTGGATGTGGACGTTCAATATGCCCACCGATCACCCGCGCCTCAGCGTCACCAATGTCTGGGTGCCCGACAGCGCAATTATCGGCGTCGAGGGCCGCGGCCTCGCGCTGGCGCAAAGCTTCGTCCACCAGAACCGCATCCGGCAGGCGGCGTCGAGCTGCGGCGCGGCGCTGTATTGCATCGACGAAAGCGTGAAATACGCCCGCGCGCGCAAGCCCTTCGGTGAGGAGCTGGCGCGCAATCAGGCGATTCAGTTCCCGCTGGTGGAGCTGGCGACGCAGGCTGAAATGCTGCGGCTGCTGATCTTCAAGACCGCGTGGGAGATGGACAACATGCCCCACGAACAGATCGAACGCACGATCAGCGACAAGGTATCGATGTGCAATTACTGGGCGAACCGGCTGGTGTGCGAGGCGGCGGACCGCGCGATGCAGGTGCACGGCGGCATCGGCTATTCGCGCCACAAGCCGTTCGAACACATTTATCGCCACCACCGCCGCTATCGAATCACCGAAGGGTCTGAGGAGATCCAGATGCGCAAGGTGGGGGCGTATCTGTTTGGCTATCTCGGGCCGAAGCGGGGGATGTATTCTTAACCCTCCCGCGAGTCCCCGCGCAGGCGGGGGCCTCGTGATGTATGGTGCATGGTTGAATGAGGTCCCCGCCTGCGCGGGGACTCGCAAACGCCCTAGCAATATTCTTTCGCGCCGCTAGTCTCCCCTCCAACAGAGGAGACATTTTCATGCGCCATATCGCCGCCGCCCTGCTCGCCGGGGCCGCCTGCATTGCCACTCCGCTTGCGGCTCAGAGCAAGAAAGCTCCGAAGGCCGAAGCAAGCTGGAGCGTTGAAGCACCCAAGGGTGCCACCATCAAGCAAGTGCCGATCCGCACCGACGAAGGCACATGGATGGATGTCGACGTGTCGCCCGACGGGCAGACGCTGGCCTTCACGCTGCTCGGTGACATTTACACCATGCCGATTTCGGGCGGCACGCCCAAGCGGATTGCTGATGGCCTTGCGTGGGACGTGCACCCGCGCTTCTCCCCCGATGGCACGCGCATCGCCTTCACCTCGGATCGCGGCGGCGGGGACAATATCTGGGTGATGAACGCCGATGGCAGCGACAAGCGGCAGGTGACGAAGGAGGATTTCCGCCTTCTCAACCAGCCCGCATGGTCGCCCGACGGACGGTTTATTGCTGCGAAAAAGCATTTCACTACCGGGCGGTCGCTCGGCACCGGTGAAATCTGGCTCTACCACGTTAGCGGCGGCGGCGGGGTGCAGGTGGTCGAACGCGCGAACGAGGCCTTGCAGAAGGAATTGGGCGAGCCGGTGTTCGCACCCGATGGCAGCGCAATCTACTACACCCGCAACACCACGGGCGGGAACATCTTCGAATACGCGCAGGATTCGCAAAGCGGTATCTTCGCGATCGAACGCCATGATCTCGCCACCGGAGAAGTGACCACCGCCGTCAGCGGCTATGGCGGCGCGGTGCGGCCTGCGCCTTCGCCCGATGGCACGGAACTCGCCTTCGTCCGGCGCGACAAGGATCAGAGCCAGCTATGGATCAAAGACCTCGCCAGCGGGCGTGAACGGATGATCTACGGCCAGCTGGACATGGACGTGCAGGAAACCTGGGCAGTCACCGGGGTCTATCCCAATATTGACTGGCTGCCCGATAGCAGCGGGATCGTGTTCTGGGCGGGCGGGAAACTCAACCGTGTGGCCCGCGACGGGAGCGGTCATGCGGTGATCCCCTTCATGGTCAACGACACGCGCGGGGTGGCCGATGCGCCGCATCCGGTGATCGACGTTGCGCCCGATAGCTTCACCACCACCATGCCGCGCTTTGCCACACTGTCACCCGACGGCAGCCGCGTGGTGTTTGAAAGCCTTGGGCGGCTGCACAGCAAATCCGCGCGCGGGCGTGATGCGCCCGCACCGTTGACCGGCGACCCGGCGGAAGCGCTCGAAGCCTTCCCCGCGTTCAGCCGCGACGGCAGCAGCCTTGCCTATGTGCGCTGGAACGATGCCAGCTTGGGCGAGATCATCCTCGCCGATGCCAATGGGCAGAACCGCCGGGCGCTGACCGGGCCAGGGCATTTTGGCAATATCGCCTTCTCGCCCGATGGCAGCATGATCGCCTTCGAAAAGCGCGAAGGCGGATACCTGACCGCGCCCGATTTTTCCGAGAACGCCGGGATCTATGTGATGCCGGTCAGCGGCGGGCAGCCGCGCCTTGTCAGCCGTAGCGGCGGCAACCCGCAATGGGGCACCACCGCCGACCGGTTGTTCATGCTGGCCAGAGATGGCGGCAAGCTGGCGCTGGTTTCGACCGACCTCAATGGTGAGGCGAAGCGCGTCCACGCCAAGGGCGAACTCGCCAATGACATGCGGATCGCGCCCGATGGCCGCACCATCGCTTTCCGCCAGAATTACGAGGTGTTTGCGATGCCGCTGATCCCCGGCGGCAAGCCGGTCGATGTCAGCGAAAAGGGCGGCCCGCTGCCCGTCACCAAGGTCAGCACCGGAGGCGCGGATTATCTCGGCTGGGCCAATGGCGGCGCGACTTTGTTCTGGTCGATCGGGCCGAGCCTGCAAAGCGCGCAGGTCAGCGATTTCTTCGCCGCCGCGCCCAAGGCGGATGGCGATACGGCCAAACCCTTCACCCCGCCGACCACCGGCATTGCGATGGGCGTGACGGTGCAAAAGGCCAAGCCAACCGGCACCACCGTCATCACCGGCGCGCGGGTGCTCACGATGAAGGCTGGCCTTGGCGCGGATGATGCGGGCGTCATCGAAAATGGCATGATCGTGATCGAAGGCGACCGCATCACCGACGTGCACGATGCCACCGTGGTCAAGATGGCGTTTCCCGAAGGCACGCGGATGATTGACGCCAGCGGCAAGACCATCATGCCGGGTCTGGTCGATGCCCATGCTCACGGGCCTTACGGGGTTGGCGATCTGATCCCGCAGCAGAACTGGACGCTGTTGCAGGATCTGGCGATGGGCGTCACCACCGTGCACAACCCGTCGAGCCAGGCGAGCACGGTGTTCGCCGCTGCCGAACGCCAGCGCGCCGGACTGACGCTGGCCCCGCGCATCTTCTCGACCGGGGAGATTATTTACGGCGCCAAGGCGCCCGGCGTCTATGCCCGGATCGACAGCTTTGACGATGCGCTGGCCCACGTGCGCCGGATCAAGGCGCAGGGCGGCATCTCGGTCAAGAATTACAACCAGCCGCGCCGCGAACAGCGCCAGATGGTCGCGCGCGCGGCGGCGGCCGAGAATATGCTGGTGGTGGCCGAGGGTGGATCGCTGTTCGGGATGGACATGAACCTCGTTGCCGATGGCAATTCGACCCTTGAACACAATGTGCCGGTGGATGTGTTCTACGAAGACGTGTTGCAGTTCTTCGGCCAGTCGAACAGCAATTACACGCCCACGCTGGTGGTCACTTATGGTGGGCTGGCGGGCGATCCCTATTGGCGCCAAGCGATGGATGTGTTCGATCACCCGCTGATGATCCACACCCCGCCCAAGGCGCTGCTCGCGGAAAATGGTCGCCGGGTGAAGGCCCCTGAATGGGCTTTCGTCGACGACAACAACGCCCGCGAGGCGCGCAAACTGGCGCAGCGCGGGGTGAAGGTCAGCATCGGTGCGCATGGCCAGCAGGCAGGCATCGGCGCGCATTGGGAATTGTGGAGCTTCGCACGCGGCGGGATGAGCGCGGTGGAGGCGCTGAAGGCAGGCACCATCACCTCGGCGCAATCACTCGGCATGGCCAAGGACATTGGCAGCATCGAGGTGGGCAAGCTCGCGGACCTCGTGATCCTGTCAGATGATCCCAGCACTGACATCTCCCATTCGGACAATATCGAACAGGTCATGCTCGGCGGGCGGTTGTATGACGCCGCGACGTTGAACGAGGTCGGCACCGGCACCACCACGCGGCAACCCTATTGGTGGGAAGCCCATGGCGGCAAAGGCGCGGGCGGATCGGAAGCGGCGACCGAGGCCGGCCGGGGCCATGCCGATGGGGATGCGGGGTAAGCTGTGGCACAATCGTCATCCCAGCGAAAGCTGGGACCCAGGGCGGCAAGCGTCGGGTTACAAAGCCCTAGGGTTAGCCTGCCGGACAAGCGCGGTCAGCCTTGATCTTGAGCTAGGCTATTCATGGACAAGGTGGCGTATTTCCGGCTTGGTTTCGGAGATAGAACTTTGCGCGTGATCAGGTTGCGTGGTTTGCAGTGTGGGATAAGCCAGCACCGAAGATATAGATATAAATCGTATGAACTCATTGGATTAGACGTCCACATTCACTCCGCCTCCGGCATCACTTTTCCTGACCCGGGAAAAGCGATGGAAGTCCTGGGGTCACGCTTTCATCAGCGTTTCAGGATCAGGTAAAGCGCGCCCTCACCGCCGTGACGGATGTGGGCCTTGCGCACCGCGCTAATCGCACTGCCGTGGCGGCTGGCGGCGAGCCAATCGAGCAGTTTCGCCCGGATCGCCCCGCGCCGCACCATCCGGTCAGCCGGATCGACCGGCCGTTCGCGCCCGGCAATCACCAGCACTACCCGCGCGTTCATCATCCGCGCCTGATCCAGCCCGGCCATGATCCTGTCATAAGCGGCATCGAGCGTGCAATCGTGCAGATCGAGGGTCAGATCGGGATCAAGCCGCCCGCCCTTCATCCGCCGATCCCAGTGCGAATCGAGGCCTGCCCCTGCTTTGTCACCCGCCACTTGAGGCGGTGTTTGGGAGGGGACGGGCCGCGCCATCTTCGGCCGTCGCGCACCCTCCCCCGGCCCCTCGCTCAAGGGAGGGGCGTTAGGCAGCACGGATTTCACCGGGCGGCCCGCCTCCTTGGATTGGGGAGGATTAGGCTGTTCACGCCCCGACATCGGGGTGACGCTTGCGGCAAGATGCGCCCAGGCGGCCTGTTCGCCAGTGGTCAGCCCGCGCAGCAGCCGCGTCATTGACCTGCGCCGAGTCGCGCTGCTGCTCCACGCGGAAGCAGCACATAGGCCCGTCCGCGCCCGCTCATTCCGCCGGCGATCGCCCGCGCGTCATCGCCCGCACCCCAGAAGGTGTCGAATCGGTTCGCGCCCTTGATCGCGCCGCCGGTGTCCTGCGCGACCCACAAGCCGTTTGCCTCCACCCGGTCCAGTTCCAGCCATACCGGCGCGCCCAGCGGCACAAAGGCGGGGTCAGCCGCGACCGAGTTTTCCCGCCGCACCGGCACACCCAGCGCGCCCAAGGGGCCATCCCCGCGCAATTCCGAGAAGAAAATCCAACTTTTGTTGAGCCGCATCAGATCGCGCCCTTCGCGCGGGTTGTCGCGGATATAGGCCATGATGCCCTGCATTGATCCGGAATACTTGCCCGGCCCTTCACCCAGCAGGCCGCGTTCCCGCATTACCCCGCCAATGCCGACATATTCGCGCCCGTTCTGCCCGGCATAGCCGATGCGGATCACCTCACCTTCGGGGGTGCGCAATCGGCCCGAGCCTTGAATCTGGAGGAAGAAGAATTCGACCGGATCAGCCGCCCACGCGATGATCGGAGCCACGCCATTGAGCGCCCCGTCCTCGATCGCCGCGCGGTCGTAATAGAGCACGAACCGGCCCTGTTCGTCATAGCGGCCCAGCGGCGCGCGGCCCGTGCGTTCGGCAGCGGGGACATCATCGGGCCATGCGCGCACCAGATCGGGCGGCATTGCGTAAACCGGCACGGTGAAGCCTTCGCGGCGGGTGCGGCTACCTGCGATCTCAGGCTCGAAATAGCCGGTGGCGAACGCGCGGCCGTCGCCGACCTGCACCGGGGTGAATTGTTCTGCGAAGAATTGCCGCGCACGCGCCGGAGCCCAGCCGCGCGCCGCATCGCAGGGCCGACGCCAATCGCCCACAAGAGTCAATCCGCTGGCATCGTCACGCGTCAGCAGCCGCGGGCAGGATTCGATAAAGCTGGAAAGCGCCCCTTGCGCATCGCGGTCATTGACCGGAAGCGCAGCAACCGCCGGGCCAAGCGCGATCCCGGCAAGCAGGGCATTCGCCGTCACCGGCGCGACTGCGGGGGCTGCGACTGGGGGGGCTGCAACCACTGGCGGCGGCACGCTGCCATTCGGGATAATGCGCCCGCACGCCGCAACGAAAAGCAGCGTTATAAGTGCCAGCACCGACCGCATTTCAGGCTCCTTGAACGATCAAGCGGGGGGGGCACGATCAGGCGGTGCCAGGCCGCCTTGCGATCAACCCTCGTCGGTTTCGTCGAGCACCCAGTTGGGATCGCGCGCTGCGGTGTTGCGCGCGAACGTCCACACGTCGCGGCTTTCAATCGCATCGTCGAGCGACCCTGCGATGACATTGCCGTCCTTGTCGCGGGTGATGGCGGCCACATCGGCCACGAACAGCAGCGCAATCCGCGCCATCCGGCCATCAAGCGAGGCTGAATGGATGCGGGTTTCCTCAATCCGGATCAGTGTATTGTCGAGCGTTTCGCCCGCCGCTTCGCGCGCATCAAGCGCGGCGACGAAGCCCGCATAAACATCATCGTCGCACAATTCGCGCAGCGTTTCGCGGTCGCCCTGCCAGAACGCTTCGAGCACCATCTGGTAGGCACCGCGTGCGCCTTCGAGGAATTGGCCAAGATTGAATGTATTGTCCGCAGCAGCGATTTCGCGAAGGCCCCGTTCGACCGCAGGCATCACGCCTTCAAGTTCGGGCGCGCGCGGGGCGGCAACAGCCGCCGCAGTAGCAGGGTGGACAACGCCAGCGGGCTTATCATCCGCATCGAAGCGCTGTGGCACGGATTCCTCTTCATGCTCCGCCCGGCGTCCAAGCACCGAATAGAGGCGAAGGCCGAGAAACGCGGCGACCATGGCGAGGAGAACGATTTCAAGCACTGTAACAATCCGATCTGCGAACCGGACGCGCACACCTTATGACACGCAAACGTCCATGAACTTCCACTTTAGCCCTAAATGGGGATCGATTACAAATAGCCAACAGCCAATCCGTTGCCGACCGGGCGGGAGTCGTGCAGTTTGCGATGTCATTCTGCACCCTGTTGCGAGCGCGCCGCGCCCCTGCTAGGCGCGCGGCAAGCCGTGTTTGGCGCACGGAAACGGTGTGTCAGACGCAATTCCTGTTACTTAAATTGAAAGACACAATATCCAATGGCCGACGAAGAAGGCGTGCTCACCGATCTGGACAATGCCAACGCTGGTGCGGGCAGCGATCCCAAGCCCAATGGCGCCGATACCCTGCCTGCGGTCGGGATCATCACCCAGTATGTGAAAGACCTGTCGGTTGAAAACCCTGCCGCGCCCGACGTGTTCCAGTGGAATGAGCCGCCGCAGATCGATGTGCAATTCAACATCGCCGCCGAATCGGTGAGCGCCGATGTTCATGAAGTCACTTTGAAGCTGACGCTGACCGCCGCATCGACTCGCGGCACTATGTACATGATCGATCTGGCCTATTGCGGCCTTGTCGGCATGCGCAACGTGCCTGAGGAACAGGCCCACGCCTTCCTTTATGCCGAAGCCCCGCGCCTGCTGTTCCCCTTCGCCCGCCGGGTAGTGGCCGATGCAGTGCGCGATGCCGGGTTCCCGCCGCTGATGGTCGATCCGGTCGATTTCAACGGCCTCTATATGCAGCAATTGGCGGCACGCCGGGCTGAAGAAGCCGCCGGAGGCACCCCGATCGCCCCCGTCAGCGGCAACTCCTGATTTCTGGCGTCGGCGGGCACTCGCGATGAGCCTGCTGAAGAACGTCGGCACCATTGGCGGGCTGACCATGGTCAGCCGGGTGTTCGGCTTTGCCCGCGACATCATGCTTGCCCGCGTGCTCGGCGCGGGGGGGGTGGCGGATGCGTGGCAGCTGGCGTTCCAGCTGCCCAACCTGTTCCGCCGCCTGTTTGCCGAAGGTGCCTTCGCATCCGCATTCGTGCCGTTGTTCAACCGCCACATGGCCGCTGACGAGAGCGAGGCGCGGCGCTTTGCGGGCGAGGTGCTCGCGGTGCTGCTGCCGATTCTTGTGCTGTTCGGCGCGGTGATGATGCTGGCGATGCCGTGGGTTCTCTGGGCCTTTGCCAATGCCGAACTGCGCGGCAATGAGGCAAACTATGATCTGGCGGTGATGATGGGCCGGATCGCGTTTCCCTACCTGATGTTCATGAGCATGGCGACGCTGGTGGCGGCAATCCTCAACTCGCTATCGCGCTTTGCCGCTGCTGCCGCCGCACCGATCCTGCTGAATATCTGCCTCCTGGCCGCGCTGGTGTGGGGCGCGTTTCAGACACCGGGAGAGGCCGCGCGCGCGGCGACCGGGATCGGGCTGGCGATTGCAGTTTCAGTGAGCGGGCTGCTGCAACTCGGCTGGCTTTATTGGTTCATGCGCCGCGCGGGCTTCCGCATCCCGAGGGGGCGTCCGCGGATCACCGCGCGGGTCAAGGAAATGGGCGTGCTGATCGTGCCGGCGGTGTTTGGCGCGGGGGTGTATCAGATCAGCCGCTTCATCGATCTGTTCTTCATTCGCGGGCTTCCCGATGGCAGCCTCACCTACATGGCGATGGCTGATCGCTGGAATCAGTTGCCGCTGGGCATCATCGGCATCGCGCTGGGCACAGCGATCCTGCCCGCGCTGTCCCGCTACATCTCCAAGGCCGAGGATGACGAGGCGGTGCGCCTGCAAGCCAACGCGGTCGAACTCGCCATGCTGTTGACCCTGCCGTGCGCGGTGGCGCTGTTCTTTACCGGGTTTGCCTTCGTCAAGGCGTTCATGCAGGGCCAAGCCTTTACCGCTGAGGACGCGCGCGTAACCGGCATGGTCGTTTCGGCGCTGGTTGTCGGCCTGCCCGCCTATGTGCTGGTCAAGGTGCTGACCCCCAATTTCTTCGCGCGCAAGGATACCCGCACCCCGGTTTATACCGCCGCCGCTTCGCTGGTGGTGACGGTGGGGTTGAATATCGCGTTGGTGCCGATTTTTGGCGTGGTCGGTCTGGCGCTGGCGGGGGCGGCGGGGGCGTGGGTCAATATCATTCTGCTCGGCGGGATTCTGGCGCGGCGCGGGTTTTTCCGCCTGCCCGCGCGGGTGTTTGGCCGGATCGCACGAATCGCGCTCGCCTCAGCGCTGATGGGGGCGGCGCTGATGGCATTGATGCCGGTGATTACCCTGTGGCTTGACGGCCCCTTCACAATGCGCCTGCTGGCAATTGGCGCGATCATGGCGACGGCGGGCGTCACCTATGGCGCAGGCACCGTGGTGCTCGGCGTACTCGACAAGGCGACGGTGCAGCGCCTAATGCGCCGCCAGAACTAACAAAGCAGGACAAATCATGCGCGTCGTTTCCGGCATCCAGCCCACGGGCAAGCCCCACCTTGGCAATTATCTCGGCGCGATCCGCAATTACGTGAAGTTGCAGGATGACGCCCATGCCGCCGGGGGTGAGTGCCTGATTTTCATCGCTGATCTGCACGCGATTTCGATGCCGCACGATCCGGCTGATCTCGCTGCTTCAACGCTCGAACTGGTTGCCACGCTGGTTGCTTGCGGACTTGATCCCGACAAGACGATCCTGTTCAATCAGGCGCAGGTTCCCGCCCACCCCGAACTGCAATGGCTGCTGAGCGGCACCGCCCGCATGGGCTGGTTGAACCGCATGACCCAGTGGAAGGACAAGGCCGGCAAGAACCGTGAGGGGCAATCGGTGGCGCTGTTCACCTATCCCGTGCTGCAAGCCGCCGACGTACTGCTGTATCAGGCGACCCACGTGCCGGTGGGCGAGGATCAGAAACAGCATCTCGAACTCGCCCGCGACATTGCGCAAAAATTCAACAATGATTTCGGGACGGAGGACGCGCCGATCTTCACCCTGCCCGATCCGATCATCCCCGCCGAAGCCGCGCGGATCATGAGCTTGCGCGATGGCAGTGCCAAGATGTCGAAGTCTGACCCGTCCGACATGAGCCGCATCAACCTGTCGGATGATGCCGACACGATGGCGCAAAAGGTGAAGAAGGCGAAAACCGATCCCGAACCGCTGCCCAGCGAAGAAGCCGGGCTGGCTGACCGGCCAGAGGCGCGCAATCTGGTTGGCATCTATGCAGCGCTGTCAGGGCAATCGGCGGCGCAGGTGCTCAGCCAATATGGCGGACAGGGTTTCGGCGGTTTCAAGCCCGCGCTGGCGGATTTGCTGGTCGCAACGCTCGGCCCGATTCGCGAACGATTCGTGGCGTTGAAAGACGACCGCGAAGCCTTGGACGCAATCCTTGCGCGCGGGGCGGCCAAGGCGCGCGAACGCGGAGCGCCGACGCTGAGCGCAGCCTACCGCGCCTTGGGGCTGGTGCGGCACTGATATTGCTCGCGCACCGCGACGAAGCGAGGCGTGTGCACGGCCAATGTTCAATCGCCGTTCATGACTTAAAGATATGATATCGCGTTCAAGCACCAATGCCGTTGTCGCACTGGCGCCAATACAAGGGTTGTGTCATTATGACCGCTATGTCCTCGATCAAATCTCTCGCCCGCCTCGGCCTGCCGCTTGCCCTTGTGCTCGGCGTGTCGGCCTGTGCCACCCCGTTCAAGGCGGAGGTATCGCGTTTCGCGGTGCCATTACCTGCGCCGCAAGGGCAGACCTTTGCCGTGGTCGCGGAAGACCCCAAGCTGGCTGGCGGACTCGAATTCTCGCTCTATGCCGATATGGTCGCGAAAGAACTGGAGCGCATCGGTTACAACCGTGCATCTTCCCCTGAAACCGCCAATATGCTGGTACGCTTCGATTACGGGGTGGATAACGGGCGAGAACGCGTTCGTTCCGACTATGGCGGCTATGGTGGTTACGGCGGCTATGGCGGCTATGGCGGCTTCGGTCGGTTTGGTGGCTTTGGCGGGTTCGGTCATCATCGCGGCTATGCGTATGGCCTGTACGATCCCTATCTCGGTGGAGGCGGGGTGCGCAGCTACACAGTTTACACCAGCGGGATCGACGTGAAGATTGATCGCACTGCCGATGGTCAGCGCCTGTTCGAAGGTAAGGCCGAAGCCGTATCGCGGTCAAACCGCCTGCCCAACCTCGTCCCCAATCTGGTGGATGCAATGTTTACCGATTTTCCCGGTTCTTCGGGTGAGGTTGTGCGGATTACCATCAAGGATGACGAAAAGACCGTGCGCCCCGCCCCGGATGATAGCGGCGGCTACTGATAATAATTCCCTGAAAGGGGACAAACAGGCGGCACCGGGAGATCGGCGCCGCCTTTTTTGTTGTCCTGCGCCGACGCGCGGGAATCAGCGTTCGGCGTGGTGATCGCTGCGCTGCGCACTGTGAGCCCGCGGCAGGCGCGTAAAACGCGAGTGGGCACGTCGCACTTGCCCTGCTCCGGTGCCGCGCGACGCGCTGTGGCGATTGCGATGCTCGCGAAACAACTGGGCCAGCAATACCTGCCCAAAGGCCCAGTCGTCGATTCCGGAATCCGCATTGATATGGCCGATGGAGCCAGCATAGGCGAAGCTCGATCTCCAATCGGTCGCAAACCCGCGCGCCACCCCCAGCGCGCAATAGCGGTCATTCTCGCTCGCGGCGAGGAACGAGGGAAACGGCAAGGTCTGGCGCGGCACAGGAGCGAAGCGGGCAAGCCGCGCATCGACACCTTCGCGCTCGACATCCGGCGGGGCTACGAGCAGCGCGCCGACGACTGGATTGCCCTGTTCAGGCTGTTCGTATTGCGCCCACCATGCCACCGCATGGCACCCAAGGCTGTGCGCCACAAGTATCACCGGGCGCTGCGCACGATGAACCGCGAGATTGATCTTGTTGACCCAGGTGTTGCGATGAGGATCGTCCCACATCCCGAGATCAACGCGCTCGCAATCCGGGATTTTTGCTTCCCAATAGGACTGCCAATGGTGTTCGTTGCTGTTACCAAGACCCGGGATAATGAGGATTAGCGGATCGTCACCGAGCCGGTCAGCGTCGAGTTCAAAGTTGTGGGTCATTTCCTGCTCCTGTTAGGGCGTAAACGACCGTCCATACGTATGGTCCGACAGCAGGAGAGATAATTCAATTGAATTGATTGACAATAGACTTGCGGCAGGCCGTGAGATTTTTTGCGGCGAGCCGATTACAGCTTGGCGTGCCCCCCGGTCGAGCCGAACCCGCCTGCGCCGCGATCTGTTGCGTCCAGTTCGGCGACCTCGTCCCACGCCGCCTGCACCACCGGGGCGAGCACCAGTTGCGCGACGCGGTCGCCGCGTTGAATCGTGAAGGCTTCGTTGCCCAGATTGATCAGGATCACCTTCAGCTCGCCGCGATAATCAGAATCGATCGTGCCGGGGGTGTTGGGGACGGTAATCCCGTGTTTGAGCGCCAACCCTGATCGCGGGCGCACCTGAATTTCGAAGCCTTGCGGGATTGCGACTGCCAATCCGGTCGCCACCGCATGGCGCGCGCCGGGCGTGATCACCACGTCCTCGGCGCTGACCACATCCATGCCCGCCGCGCCCGATGTGGCATAGGCGGGCAGCGGCAGGCCCTCGCCGTGGGGCAGGCGTTTCACCTCGACGAATACAGGTGAACTCATTCGGCAGCTTCCGCCCGGAACGCCGCCGCGATGCGTTCGGCCAGCGCCATCGCGACCGCGCTCTTGGGCATTTCGTCGAGCGTTTCGACCCCTTCGGCGCTGACGATATGCACGCGGTTCATGTCGCCGCCCATCACGTCACCCGAAACATCATTCGCAACGATCCAGTCGGCCACCTTGCGCTTGCGTTTCTGCTTGGCGTTTTCGATCACGTTTTCGGTTTCAGCAGCAAAGCCGATCACCAGTCCGGGGCGTTTGGCACCGGTCGCGAGATTGGTCAGGATGTCGGGATTTTCGGTCAGCATCAGCGCGGGCGGAGCCGATCCGCGCTTCTTGATCTTTTCGCCGCGATATTCCTTGGGCCGCCAATCGGCCACCGCAGCCACCATCACCGCGACATCGGCAGGCAACGACCGCTTGACCGTTTCGGCCATTTCCTGCGCGCTTTCCACGTCCAGTCGCTTGACCCCAGCCGGGGTTTTCAACGCGACCGGGCCCGCCACCAGCGTCACCCGCGCGCCCAGAGCGGCGGCGGCGGCGGCAATGGCAAAGCCTTGCTTCCCGCTCGACCGGTTGGCGATATAGCGCACCGGATCAATCGCTTCCCAGGTCGGCCCGGCAGTGACCAGCACGTGGCGACCCGCCAGCGGGCGGTGCGATGCGGCGATGCCGAAATCGGCGCCTTCAGGCACCTCGCCCAGCACCGCCTCGATCTCGTCGGGCGTGGCAGGGGCGATCGGTTCGGGGGCGGTTTTGCGCGGGTCCACCTCGTGGTTGATTGCGCCAATGTCGATCGGCGGGGCGGCGTTAGCGCTCCCCTTCCGCGCCAGCAACGGGCCGCCCAGATCGGGGGCAAACTCGGGCGCGGGTTCTTCTTCGGGCGGGGGAAGATCGCCTTCATCAAGCGGCGGCAAATCTTCGTATTCGGCCTCGATTTCCTCGTGACTGCGCTTGGCGGTTGAGCGCGGGATGATCCGCGAAAAGAAGCTGCTGAGCGCGCCCTCAGGCATGGCCGCATCGCCGGTGCCATCGTCCCCGCCATCTTCATCGCCCTCAAGCGCTTCGACCGGGATTTCCGGGCGCGGCAGGGCGGTGGGTGCGGGCACATCGATGCCGAGATGATCGGCAATCGCACGCCAGATCGCGCCCGGTTCAGGCAGGCGGCCGTAGCCGAATTCACCGCAGGCCATCGGGCCTTCATCGGGGTGGAGCACAGACACGCCCGCCGATTTCAGCACGGCGATATTGCGCTGGGTCGCTTCGTGTTCCCACATCCGCACGTTCATCGCGGGCACCGCGATCACCGGCTTGTCGGTGGCAAGGATCAACGTGGTCGCCAGATCATCGGCAATCCCGCTGGCCATCTTGGCGAGCAGATCAGCCGTTGCCGGGCACACCACCACCAGATCCGCTTCACGGCTGAGCTGGATATGCCCCATCTCGGCCTCGTTCTTGAGGTCGAACAGATTGGTGTAAACCTGATTTTCGCTGAGCGCGGCGAGCGCCATCGGGGTAACGAATTGCTGCCCGCCCTTGGTGATGACGCAGGTGACATCGCCGCCACCCTTGCGGATCAGGCGCACCAGTTCGCAGGCCTTGTAGGCCGCGATCCCGCCGCCCACGACCAACAGAACCTTTGGTCCCGCTGCGCCCATTCCCGTCACACTCCTTGTTGCCCCGCTGGTCCGGCGCGTCACACACTCCCTAGCGCCCTGCCCCAGTCACGCCAAGCCCAGCAAACGTCATGCTCCACGGTGGTTAATATTGTGCTTATACCAAAGCGCGATGAGCCTGTTTCAACGCGCTGGTATAAAGCGCGTGATAGCCATAAGCTGGTGCGTGAAGGGGATTGATCCATGATTTTTGCATTGCGCATTGTGCTCGCCCTGTTGGGCGTGCTGTTTGTTTCGATGAGTTTCGGGTTTTTGACCAACCCCGGCACCGCCGGGGGCGATTTCGGCATCACCGCATTGGGCCCGCAGGGCATGGCGAGCATCAGGGCGGATCTCACCGCATTTTTCGCAGTTGCGGGCGGAGCGTTCCTTCTGGGTGCGTGGAAACGCAATGGCGGGGCGCTGCTGGTAGCCGCAGCTCTGATGGCGATTGCATTTGCCGGGCGCAGCATCAGTGTGGTGTTTGATGGCACCTATGACGGGTGGTTCGTGCCCATGGGTGTGGAGGCCGTATCGGTGATCCTTGCGCTGATCGGCAGCCGCGTGCTGCCCGAGAAGATTAAACCCTCACCCTAAAGCAGCCCCGCCACCGTCGCACCCCATACCGCGCCTGCGCCGACCAGCCCGGCGATGAAATAGCCGATCCAGCCTCCGCCCGCGCCTTGGCTGCGGTCGGTGAGCAGCGGGATTTCAGGCAGTGGCGGCGGTTCGGGGGCGCCGCCTTTGGGCGGGAATTTTTCCTCCAGCCGCCGGATAAGGCCGGGCAGGCGGAACAATGTCTCGGTATCCTGTTTCAGCCGGTCTGCCAGTGCGGCCTCCGGCCCCAACTCGTCGCGAATCCAGCTGCGCACGTAAGGCGCGGCGGTGTCCCACATATTGATATCGGGGTTCAGCTGCGTGGCGATGCCTTCGACCATCACCATCGTTTTTTGCAGCAGCAGCAGGTGCGGCTGGGTCTGCATATCGAAATCACGGGTGATCGCGAACAATCCGTCGAGCATCTGGCCGACGCTGAGTTCCTTTACCGGCTTGCCGCGCATCGGTTCACCCACCGCGCGCAGAGCCGTGGCGAATTCACCGACCGAATGATAACTCGGCACATATTGCGCCTCGAAATGGATTTCTGCGACCCGCCGGTAATTGCCCGTGGTCAGGCCGTAGAGAATCTCTGCCAGCCATTGCCGCGCGCGCCGGTCGATCCGGCCCATGATCCCGAAATCAATCGCGGCGATAGTGCCGTCATCCTCGACGAACAGGTTGCCCTGATGCATATCGGCATGGAAAAATCCGGCGCTGATCGCCTGCGTCAGAAAACTGATGACCAGTTTTTCCGACAGCGCGGAAAGATCGTGCCCGCGCGCGCGCAATTCATCGACCCGGCTGATCTTGATCCCGTCGATCCATTCGATCGTCAGCACCCGGCCATTGGTGCGATCCCAGTCGATGCCGGGAATGCGATAACCGGGCACGCCCGCCATCTGTTCGGCAAGCTCGCTGGCAGAGGCGGCCTCGCGCCGCAGATCGAGTTCGGAATTGGTCCAGCGTTTGAAATTGGCGATAGTCAGGCGCGGGCGCAGACGCTCGGCCTCCCCGCCGCCCATCGCTTCAAGATGCGCGGCGGCCCATTCATAGGTCTGGATGTCGCGCGCGAATTTCTCGCGGATGCCGGGGCGCAGCACCTTGATCGCGACCTTGCGGCCATCGGTGGTGATGCCCTTGTGCACCTGCGCGATCGACGCCGCGCCGACCGGTTCGGGGTCGATTTCCGCGAACAGCTTGTCAATCGGCTGACCAAAGCTGCCCTCAATCGCCGCCTTGATGTCGGCAAACGGCACCGGCGGCAGGCTGTCTTGCAAGGACAGCAGGTTGTTCGCCGCTTCCTCGCCCACCAGATCGGGCCGGGTGGCGAGGCTTTGCCCCAGCTTGATCGCCGCCGGGCCGATGGCGCGGAACGCTCCGGCATAATCGGGCGTGCCGCGTTTACCGGTTAGCGTGGCGAGCCGCGCCAGCCGCACCATACGGCGCAGCGTTGCGGGCGCGTTGGGATCATTCTCGATCCCCACCAGCGCCCGGCGGCGCGCCAGCGTTACGCCCCAGCGCGCGAGGCGGAAGAGATGCGTTGCGGAACTTGTCACGCGTTAAATCTTCCACCCCGAATGGATCGCCACCAGCCCGCCCATAATCGGTTCGACCCGCGTATTGGCAAAGCCGGCGCTGCGGATCATCGCTTCAAACGCGGGCATCGGCGGAAACTTGCGGATCGATTCGGCCAGATAGCGATAGGAATCCGCATCGCCTGCAATCATCTGCCCCATGCGCGGCAGCAGGTGTTCGGAATAGATATCATAGGCCTGTTTCAGCCCCGACCATTCAACGGTCGAAAATTCGAGGCAGAAAAACCGCCCGCCCGGTCGCAGCACGCGTAGCGCCTCGGCCAGCGCGCGGTCGATATGGGTGACGTTGCGGATGCCGAACGCGATGGTGTACGCATCGAAGGTGTTGGCGGGGAAGTTCACTTCCTCGGCGTTCTGGCAGGTGAAGACGAGGCTGCCATCGTCCTCGCCCAAGCCCCGCTCCAGCGCGCGTTCGGCGCCCACGTCGAGCATATCCTGATTGATATCGGCAACGGTGATATGCGCGCCGCGCTCCGCCATGCGAAACGCGATGTCGCCGGTGCCGCCCGCCATATCGAGGATCTGCTCACCCGCCTGCGGTTTCACGCGCTTGACGAAACGATCCTTCCACAGCCGGTGCATCCCGCCCGACATGGCATCATTCATGATGTCGTATTTGCGCGCGACGCTGGAGAAAACCTCGCCCACTTTGCGGGTCTTTTCCTCAGGCGTGACCTGCGTGTAGCCGAAGGAAACGGTATCGTCAGTGCTCTGTGTCATGCGGCGTTCCCTAGAGGGAATTGAGCCGGGCGCAAAGGGTGTTAGAGGGGTTCCCATGTGCGAAGTTTGCAATGCCTGAACTCCCCGAAGTCGAAACAACGGTGCGTGGCCTCGCGCGGTTCCTCGATGGCGCACGGATCACCCGCGTCACATTGAACCGCCCCAATCTGCGCCGCCCCTTCCCCGCCGATCTGGTGCAGATGTTGTCCGGAGCGCAAGTGACCGGCCTTTCGCGCCGGGCGAAATACGGCCTTATCCATTTGAACCGCGATGCGACGATGATTTTCCATCTGGGTATGAGCGGGCGCTGGCGGATCGATCCCGAAACCTCTGATCCCCACGACCACCTGCTGCTGGAAACCGCCGACCACCGCTTTGCCCTATGCGATCCGCGCCGCTTTGGTTCGGTCGATCTGCTGGCAACAGATGCATTGGATGCCTGGCCGCAATTCGCCGCGCTTGGCCCCGAACCGTTGGGGCCGGGGTTGACGGCGGCGCATCTAAAGGCCGCGCTGGCGGGAAAAACCCAGTCCATCAAACTGTGCCTGCTCGATCAGCGGATCGTGGCGGGGCTCGGCAATATCTATGTGTGCGAGGCGCTGTGGCGCGCCGGTATCCGCCCAACCCGGCCCGCGGGCAAGGTATCGGGGCCGCAATTGGCACGGCTGGTGCCCGCGATCCGCGACGTGCTCGACGCCGCAATCCGCGCTGGCGGTTCGACTTTGCGCGATTACACCCAACCCGATGGTGAGCTTGGCTATTTCGCCAGCAGCTTTGATGTCTATGGCCGCGAAGGGCAGGCCTGCCACAGCGATGATGGCGGGGTAATCGCCCGTATCGCGCAGGGCGGACGCAGCACATGGTACTGCCCGATCTGCCAGAAGTAGGGGAGAAACGTTGACCTTGCGCGCATCAGCGACTATGCGCGCTGCTTTCCGGCGGTAGGGCCATGCGTCCGACCCCTTATTTTCGAGCACACCGAACAGTTTTCCCGGCCCGCTCAGGCGGCTAGAACCAAACGCGAGACAGACACGAATTATGGCCAACACGCCGCAAGCCAAAAAGCGCATCCGCCGCAACACCGCCCGCGCCGAAATCAACGGTGCGCGCATCAGCCGCATCCGCAGCTTCATCAAGAAGGTCGAATCGGCCTGCGAAGCCGGTGACAAAGACGCCGCTGCCGTGGCGCTCAAGGCCGCTCAGCCGGAAATGGCGCGCGGCGTCGCTCGCGGCGTGCTGCACAAGAACACCGTGGCGCGCAAATTGTCGCGGCTGACGCGCCGAGTCGCCACGCTCTGATTCGTTTTGGGCAGCTGCGTAAGCTTGTTTAATGGGCGTTTACGGGTTGCAAAAAATGCAAATGCCTAATCGGGTCGCGCTCAACCAGCGCGGCCCGTTTTGGTTTGTGGCGATTGTGACAGGGCGAACCCTCACAAATGTCAGGATTCCTCGCGATTCGCACAGTATCCCACCCGCTTATTGTGTGAATTCATGCACTTGAATGCAAGTCTGCGGCATTGCGCCGAGTCAACAGGAATATTTCACTTTTTTTAAAAGTCCGTGCTTGCGCAAACCTGCAGGGAGTTCTTTAGATAGTCCCTGTCCGGTGTGGATTAGACCGGGCCTTAACAAACTGGCCGACAGGGGGGGCTTCGGAAACTCGGTTTCCGGAGCAGGCAAACTATTGCCTGTCGCAATGGGGAAGGCATGATTCTGCGATCCATAGGGGCGCGCAGAACAGGCATGGATTGGGGACGAGATTGTGCACAAAATCGACAAGGCACGGACATCCGGCCGACAGGCGGATGAACATCTGATGGAAGACGCAGAAGCCGTAAACCTTGCCGCCGATTGGTCTGATATCAGTCAGGGCCTGCGCAAGGATCTGGGCCACCAATTGCACAGCCAGTGGATCAAGCCGATCCAGCTTGGCAATATCAATCGCGAAACCGGCACGCTCGATCTCTATCTGCCGACCGAATTTTCAGCCAACTGGGTGCGTGACCGATTCCATGATCGGCTGCAACTGGCGTGGAAAATCGCGCGCAGCGAAGTGCGCAGCGTCAACATCCAGGTGCATCCCGGTCGCCGCCATCTGCCCGAACTGCGGCTGGACGATGGCCGCCGCCCCGCCAATGACGGCGCATCGGCAATCGCGATGGCGGCAGGCGCGATGGGCGATGCCAGCTTCACATCATCGGTCGGTCTTGATCCGTCGCTGACCTTTGCCGCATTTGTCACGGGCGAAGCCAACGTGCTGGCCTGCAACGCAGCGCAGCGCATGGCCGCGCTGGAACAGCCGCAATTCTCGCCGCTCTATCTCAAGGCGGCGACCGGGCAGGGTAAAACCCATCTGCTGCACGCCATCGGCCACGCCTATCTGCAAACCCACCCGCGCGCGCGCATCTTTTACTGTTCGGCCGAACGTTTCATGGTCGAATTCGTGCAGGCGTTGAAATCGAGCCAGACCATCGAATTCAAGGCGCGGCTGCGCAGCTTTGATCTGCTGCTGGTAGACGATATCCAGTTCATCATCGGCAAGGCGAGCGCGCAGGAAGAATTGCTCTACACCATCGATGCGCTGCTGGCCGAAGGCAAGCGGCTGGTGTTCGCCGCTGACCGCGCCCCGCAGGCGCTCGACGGCGTCGAACCGCGCCTGCTTTCGCGTCTGTCGATGGGGCTGGTGGCCGATATCCAGCCTGCCGATATCGAGCTTCGCAAGAAAATCCTGGTGTCCAAACTGACCCGCTTTGCTGCGATTGCGGTGCCTGATGATGTGATCGAATTCCTCGCCCGCACCATCACCCGCAATGTGCGCGAACTGGTTGGCGGCCTCAACAAACTGATCGCCTATGCCCAGCTGACCGGGCAGGAAGTGAAACTTCAGCTGGCCGAAGAACAGCTCACCGATATCCTCTCGGCCAACCGCCGCCGGATCACCATTGACGAGATTCAGCGCACAGTGTGCCAGTTCTACCGCATCGACCGCGCGGAAATGAGCAGCAAACGCCGCGCGCGTGCGGTTGTCCGCCCGCGTCAGGTGGCAATGTATCTGTCCAAGGTGCTGACCCCGCGCAGCTACCCCGAAATCGGGCGCAAGTTCGGCGGGCGCGATCATTCCACCGTGATCCACGCGGTGCGCCTGATCGAAGACCTGCGCACCCGCGATGCTGATATGGACGGCGATGTGCGCAGCCTGCTGCGCCAGCTGGAAAGCTGAACAGTTGCAATTGTGCGTTCCGGCGCAATGCAGAGACAATGCTCGACAGGCGGCGCGCAGGTTGTAAACAGCCTGCCCATGCCCACTCGACCGCTTACGCCCGACCAGATCGATCTTCCCGCCAGCGCGTTCCCGGCGCTGTTGCGCGGCGTAAAGGGGCAATGCCCGCGCTGCGGCGCGGCGGCATTGTTTCGCGCATGGCTGAAACCGGTCGATGCCTGCCCGCATTGCCGGCAGGATTGGTCGGTACAGCAGGCCGATGACTTTCCGGCCTATATCGGCATCTTCGTGGTCGGCCACCTGCTTGCGCCAGTGGTGATCGCGATGATCGGCACCTTCGGCATGTCGGCTTGGGCAACGCTGGCGATTATCCTGCCGGTGGCGGTGGTGATGCTGATCGCCATGCTGCAACCGGTCAAGGGCGCGGTGATTGCGTTCCTGTGGTGGCACGGCATCGGCGCGTTCCGGCAGGAACGGCGCGCGGCCCCGCCTGCCCTTGGGGCGCCTACGGACGAACCATGACCCTCTCGCCCGCCCGGCTTGATCGTTTTGCCCGCCACATCGTGTTGCCCGAAGTCGGCGGCGCGGGGCAAGTCAGACTGGCGGGCAGCCACGTCGCGATCATCGGGCTTGGCGGGATTGGCAGCCCCGCATTGCAATATCTGGCGGCAAGCGGGATCGGCAGGCTTACCCTTGTCGATGACGATGTGGTTGATGTCAGCAACCTGCAACGCCAGACGATCTTCACCACCCGCGATGTCGGTTATGGCAAGGCGGTATCGGCGCGGCGCTGGCTCGCCAATTTCGACGATACGCTGGCCGTCGACGTGTCCGACGCGCGGATCACGCCTGAAAACGCCGCCAGCCTGATCGCGGGCGTTGATCTGGTGGTCGACGGCACCGACAATTTCGCCACACGGCTAGCCGTGTCCGATGCCTGCGTGGCGGCAGGGGTTCCGCTGCTGTCGGCCGCCGTCGGGCGGTTTCAGGGGCAGGTCGCCGCCTTCGCCGGGCATTTGCCGGGTGAAGCCTGCTATCGCTGCTTTGTCGGTGATGCCTTTGATGCCGAGGACTGCGATACCTGCGCCGATGACGGGATGCTGGGGGCGATGGCCGGATGGGCGGGCAGCTTTGCCGCACTGCAAGCGGTCAAGGTGCTGCTGGCAGGCACATCGGCGCTGGGCGATCCCGGCTGGGGGCGGCTGCATATCCTTGACGGCCTTGCGCCGGGCCTACGCACGATCCGCATCGCCAAAGATGCGGGGTGCCGGGGGTGTGGGTTAGCTGTTTAGCGCACATTGCGAAGGGCTGCCCTTTTTGAGCGACCTTTGTTAAAGGGGAAAGCGGCCCTTCGACAGGCTCTGGGCGAGCGGAGATTTGGATATGCTGCAATTCGGGGTGATCGGACACAAAGGCCGCATGGGGCAGGCGCTGGAAGCGGCAATTGCCGAAGCGGGGCACGAAATGCGTGTGGGCGTGGATGCCGGGGGCAATCCCGGCCCGCTGGCGGGGCAATGCGATGTGCTGGTCGATTTTTCCGCGCCGGACGCGCTGGCCACCAATCTTGGCGCGGCGAAGGTGGCGGGGATTCCGATTCTGATCGGCACCACCGGATTGCAGGAGGAACATTTCGTCTTGCTCGCCAAAGCCGCCAGTGCGGTGCCGGTGCTGCAATCGGGCAACTTCTCGCTAGGCATCACCTTGATGGCGCATCTGGTGCGGGAGGCGGCGGCGCGGCTGGGGCCGGATTGGGATATCGAAGTGCTGGAAATGCATCACCGGATGAAGGTCGATGCGCCGTCGGGCACCGCCAAGCTGCTGGGTGAAGCCGCAGCCGCAGCGCGCAAGATTGATCTGGCCGCCAATACGGAAAGCGGCCGTCACGGCATGACCGGCGCGCGGCGCGAAGGCGCAATCGGTTTTGCCACCCTGCGCGGCGGCACGGTGGCGGGCGAACATTCCGTGATCTTTGCCGGGCCGGACGAACGGCTGACGATCTCTCATAACGCCGAAGACCGCATGATCTTTGCGCGCGGAGCGGTGAAGGCGGCCGCATGGCTGATCGGTAAGCCCGCCGGGCGTTACAGCATGAACGACGTGCTGGGGCTGTGACGCTTGACCGGCACAGCACCCGGTGTATTGGATAAACAACACACTTGGGAGCCATCATCATGTCGCACGCCTTGACGCCCGCGCAAGAAGCCGCGCGACTTGTCGATACCCTCGGGCCGGAGGCGCTGGCCAAGGCTGAGGCCTATACCACGGGCAATCACTGGCTGCTGTTCGCCGGGGTCGCAGTATCTTTGTTGGTCGCCTGGATCATGGTGCGCCTGCGCCTGCTTGACTGGGTTGCTGAGCGGTTGGAACAGCGCAAACCATTCGTTTCCACCTTCGCGGTCAGCGCTGCGTTCTTCCTGATTTCAGCAGTACTGACCCTTCCGTGGGTCATTTTCACCGATTGGCATCGCCAGCGAAACTACGACCTGTCGCAGCAACCGCTGGGCGATTTCCTCGGGCAGGTGGCGATCAGCGAAGCGATCACAATCATGGTCGGAGGGCTGTTCCTGGCCGGGGTCTACACCCTGATCCGCCGCACCGGGCGGCGCTGGTGGATATGGAGTGGAGGGCTTGCTGCTGTAACGGTGTTGCTGATGTTGCTCGCCGGGCCAAGCCTGATTGAACCATTGTTCAACGAATACAAACCCGTCCCCCCCGGAGAGGTGCGCACGGCGCTCGAGCGAATTGCCGATGATGTCGATATCCCGCATGACCGCATTTTCATGTATGACGGGTCGCGCCAGTCGGAACGGTTCACCGCCAATGTTTCCGGCATCGGCCCAACCGCGCGGATCGCGATTTCCGATGTGGCGCTGAAAGAGGCATCACTTGCCGAAGTGCGCGCAGTGACAGGTCATGAGGCCGGGCATTACAAGCTTGGCCATATCTGGCGTTACGTGGTGATCTTCCCGCTGCTGGCGATGCTGTTCTTCTATCTGCTCAATCGCCTGTTTGCGCCAACGGCGCGATTGCTGGGGAGCGATGCCCGGCTCGGCGAGCCGCGCGGACTGCCCGTGTTCGCTGTGGTGGGATCGGTGCTCGGGTTGCTTATCACGCCGCTCACCAACACCCTCACGCGGGTGGGTGAGACTGAGGCGGATCGGTATTCGCTCGAAACCGTAGGCGAACCCGATGCGCTGGCGAGCGCGCTGGTGAAGACGGCGGAGTATCGTTACCCGCGGCCAAGCCCGCTGGAAGAGGTGCTGTTTTACACCCACCCTTCGGTGGAAAAGCGCGCGCTGCGGGCAATGGAATGGAAAGCCGCGAGCCGTCAAACGGACGGAAAGTAACTTCGGGCGGTCTTCGTGCAATGCATGGTGAAGCCAGCGCAGTGGCTGATCGGCAGGCTCGCTGGGGAAGGAACACGATAGGATGTCATTTCTGACCGGCCCATTTCTGCTCGCACTGGCGCTGACAGCCGTCGCCGGGTTCAGCGCTTTTGCTGGCGCGGCGCTGGGCTGTCTGGATGAAATTCGCGGCGGCGTGCTGTCAGACAAGTGGAAGAACGCAGTCATCGCCTTTGGCGGCGGCGCGTTGATTGGCGCGGTGGGCCTGCTGCTGGTGCCGCATGGGCTTGATTCGCAGCCGGTATGGCTTGCGGCGGGAACCTTTGTGGCGGGCGGCGCGGCGGCGCTGGTGGTTGACCGGGCGCTGCAGCGTTCCGGCACGCCAGCCAGCCAGCTGGTTGCGCTCAACCTGGATTTCATTCCCGAAGCGGTGGTGGTTGGCGCGGTCATTACCCAAAATCGGGCCATGGCGCTGTTTTTGGCGGCAGTGATGATTGCCCAAAACCTGCCCGAGGGTTTCAACGCCTATCGCGAAGTCCGCAACAGCCACGGCGGCTTCATCCGCTCGCATATCCTGCGATTGATGCTGCTGTGCATCGTGATCGGGCCGATCGCCGCAACGCTCGGCTACCTCGTCTTTACGCTTGAGAGCGCGGTGCTGGGCAGCGTGATGACGTTTTTTGCCGGAGGGATCCTCTATCTGGTGTTCGAAGATGTCGCACCCGAGGCGAAGGGCAACGGCGAATGGATGCCGGCGATGGGCGCGGTGGCCGGTTTCATGGTTGCGCTGATTGGTTCGGGGATTACCGGCTGACCTGATGACCCGCGATCAGATTTTCGAATTTTTCCGCCGCCTGGCCGAGGATAACCCCTCGCCCCAGACCGAGCTGGAATATGGCAATGCTTATCAGTTGGTGGTGGCCGTGGCGCTGTCCGCGCAGGCGACCGATGTCGGGGTGAACAAAGCGACGCGGGCGTTGTTCGCCAAGGTTTCAACGCCGCAGCAGATGCTCGATCTGGGAGAGGATGGGCTGAAAGAGCACATCAAGACCATCGGCCTGTTCAATTCCAAGGCCAAGAACGTGATCGCGTTGTCCCAGCTGCTGGTCGATGAATATGGCGGCGAAGTGCCCGATACCCGCGAAGCCCTCACCCGCCTGCCCGGCGTCGGGCGCAAGACCGCCAATGTCGTGCTCAATTGCTGGTTCGGGCAGGAAACCTTTGCGGTCGACACCCACATCTTCCGCCTTGGCAACCGCACCGGCATGGCCAGGGGCAAGACCCCCGAAGCGGTCGAGGCCAAGCTGGAAAAGCGCGTGCCGCAGCCATTTCGCCTGCATTCGCACCACTGGATGATCCTGCACGGGCGCTATGTCTGCAAGGCAAGGACGCCCGAATGCTGGCGCTGCAAGGTCGCTGACCTGTGCAGCTTCAGGAAGAAGGTGCTGGAGGCGCTGCGGGGGCGCGCGGATTAAGCCAAGGTTCAAGCGCCGGGGCGATGATGCGTCGCATATTGGTGGAGAAGCGTGATGAACCTGCGGAACCTGAGCCTTGCCGCTTTACCCGTCCTTGCCGTGGCTTGTGCCCCGGTAGAACAGGCGACCCAGGCCAACCCCACCGCCGGAGCGCCCGCCGTAAACGTGCTTGGCGCGCCGAAGCAATGCCTCACCCGAAGCCAGATCCGCCAGACGGCGGTGCGCAGTGACTGGGTAATCGATTTCGAGATGACCGGCGGCGATGTTTATCGCAGCATCTTGCCGCAACGCTGTCCGGGTTTGAGCTTTGAAGAGGCCATTACCTACGAAACCTCGCTCAACCAATTGTGCACCACGCAGATCGTCTATGCGCTGCAAGATTATGGGGGCGTATTGCAACGCGGGGCAGGCTGCACCTTGGGTGAGTTTGTGCCGGTCGAATATGTGAAAAAGTAAATCTACCTACACATCATCCGCGCTGATCAGTTCGGCCTTGTCGAGTTCGCCCGTCAGGCTCGCCACGGTCACCGCCACCGCGCCATCGCCGGTGATGTTGGTGGTGGTGCGCATCATGTCCATGATCCGGTCAACCCCGGCGACAAAGGCGATGGTTTCCAGCGGCACGTTCACCGCGCTGAACACCAGCGCCATCATGATCAGCCCCGCGCCGGGAATCCCCGCCGCGCCGACCGCGCCGAGCGTGCCGAGCAGCGCGATCATCGCGTAATCGCCCCAGCTCAGATCCACCCCGAAAATCTGCGCCCCGAACAGGGTCGCCAGCCCCAGATACATAGCCGTGCCATTCATGTTCACCGTCGCGCCAAGGCTGATGACAAAGCTGGCAACCGGCTTTGACACGCCCAGATTGCGTTCGGCACAGCGCAGCGTGACCGGCAGCGTCGCGTTGGAACTGGCGGTGGAATAGCTGACCGCAATCGCGTCGATCATGCCGCGGAAAAACCCGATCAATGGCACCTTGGCAATGAATTTGATCATCGCGCCGTAGATCAACCCGATGATTAGGAGGCAGCCGAAGTAGTTGAGGAACACCAGCTTGCCGAGCGCAGCCAGCGCATCGAAGCCCAGCGTCCCCGCCACCCACGCCATCAGCGCGAAAACGCCGAACGGGGTCAGTTCCATCACTACCATGGTAACTTTCTGCATCACCACAGAGCCGCTTTCGAAGATCTTGAGCGCGGGCTCGCCGTCTTCCTTGGCCATCAGGATGCCGATCCCGATCAGCAGCGAGAACACGATCAGTGGCAACACGTTGACGTCCGCCATCACCTGCACCGGGCTTTGCGGGATCATGCCGAGCACCATCTCGCGCCAGCTGGTCTCGGCGGGATCGGGCGCGGCTCCTAGGGTCAACGCGGAGGTATCCACGCCCAGACCCGGCGCAATCAACGTGCCCAGCGTCAGCCCCAGCCACACCGACATCTGACCGGTCACCACAAACAGCAACATCGCCCGCCAGCCGACGCTGCCCAGCTTGCGCAGATCGCCAATACTGGCGACACCCGCCACCAGACTGAAGAAGATCAACGGCACCACCAGCATCTTGATAAAGGCGACGAACACATCGCCGATGATCTTGATGCTTTCCGCCCCCGGCCCCCAAAAACGCCCGACGATAATGCCAAGGATCAGCGCCGCAATCACGCGTTGCCACAGGGGAATTCGCAGCCAGGTGCTCAAATTAATATCCTTCCTCTAACGTCAGCGCGGCGCGGCCGATGCGGGCATAGATACGGGCGAGCGCGGCCAGATCGGAAACCGCCGCAGCCTCGTCACGCTTATGCATGGTGGCGTTGCACAGGCCGAATTCGATCACCGGGCAGACGCTGCGCAGGAACCGCGCGTCGGATGTGCCGCCGGTGGTGGACAGTTCGGGGGCGATGCCGGTTTCCGCCTCAACCGCCGCCGCGACCAGTTTCGAAAACGCGCCCGGTTCGGTCAGGAACGGTTCGCCCGAAATAATCGGTCGCGCATGGCCGCCGTGCTGTTCGGCGATGGCGCAAACCCTGTCGGACAGGCTTTTGCCGCTGTGCAAATCGTTGAAGCGGATCGATATCCGCGCCCGCCCCTGCGCGGGGATGACGTTGTGCGCGGTGTTGGGCGCGGTGATTTCAGTGATTTCAAGGTTCGACGGCTGAAACCACTGCGTGCCTGTATCCAGCGTCAGCGCGTCCAGTTCCGCCAGAATCGCCACCAGTTTGGGCAGCGGATTATCGGCCAGATGCGGATAGGCGACATGGCCCTGCGTGCCGTCCACGGTAATCCAGATATTGACCGAACCGCGCCGCCCGATCTTCACCATGTCGCCCAAGCGGTTGACGGACGTAGGCTCACCCACAAGGCATAGGTCGGGTTGGTGGCCCGCTGCCACCATGTAATCGATCAGCGCGCGGGTGCCGTGCAGCGCGGGGCCTTCTTCGTCGCCGGTGATGATGAAACTGATCGTGCCCGCTTCGGCAGGCACATTGGCGACGGCGGCGACCATTGCGGCAATCGCGCCCTTCATATCGACCGCGCCGCGCCCGTGCAGCAGTTCACCGCGCACTTCGGGGGTAAACGGATCGGTTGCCCAGCCATCTCCCGGCGGCACCACATCCAGATGCCCGGCAAAGGCAAAGTGCCGCGACCCCGGCGGCCCGGCGCGAATGGCGAACAGGTTTTCGACCGGTGCCTCGTCGCTGCCTTCCGGCCCTGCGCCGCGCATGAACCGATGCACCGCAAAGCCCAGCGGCGCGAGCATCGCTTCCAATTCATCAAACACCGCGCCACTTGCAGGCGTCACGGAAGGCGCGGCAATCAGGCGCTTGGCAAGGTCGAGCGGATCGAGCATTCGTGCAGGCCTAGCAGGAGTTGCCGCCAATGCCCAAGCTTGATCTTGACGCCATTCCCCAGACCAATGCGACCGGCTATCCGCCGCCCTATGACGCGGCGGTTGCGGGCCGTTGGTATCGTCGGCTGGCACCGCCTGCGGGCCTGACACAGATGGGGGCGAGCCACGTGGTGCTGGAGCCGGGTGCGTTCTCGTCGCAGCGCCACTGGCATCGCGGGCAAGACGAATTGGTGGTGATGATCGAAGGCCACGCGGTGTTGATCGATGATCGCGGCGAAACCCCGGTCAGCGCGGGTGATGTGCTGGCTTTTCCGGCCGGGGAAGCCAACGGCCACCATCTGCACAACCGTTCGGATAGCCCCTGCGCCTTCGTCGCCATCAGCGCGGGTGTGCGCGATGATGATAGCGGCGAATATTCAGACATCGACATGGTGTTCGGACCGGAAGGCTATGCCCATAAGGACGGAAGCCGCTACGCCAGCGAACGGCTCCCATGAAGCGGCGCGCGGACTGCGGGGAACCAGCGGCATGATGGATATTGCCGGATTTGCGCTTGCCGTGCTGCTGATCGAGCTGACACCGGGGCCGAATATGGGGTGGCTGGTCACGCTTACCCTGGCCGAGGGGCGGCGCGCGGGGCTTGCTGCGATCAGCGGGATTGCATTGGGCCTCGCTGGCAATGCGGCGCTCAGCGTGCTGGCGGCCAGTTTCATCCTCGCGCAAGACGCAATGCTGGCGCAGGCGATGTCGGCGTTGGCCGCGGCCATGATGGCGTGGCTGGCGTTTGAGGCATGGCGCGCATCGGGGGAAAGTTCGCCAGCCGCCACCCCGCACGTCATCGGACGGCGCAATTTCTTTGCGGGATTGGCGATCAACCTTTTCAATCCCAAATCGGCGCTGTTTTTCATCACCGTCATGCCGCAGTTCATCGCCGGAGGCCGGCCAAGTCTGAGCCAGGGGCTGGCGATGGCCGCAGTCAGCGTCATTATCGCCACGTCGATCCATCTGGCGCTGGTGCTGGGAGCGGGGCGACTGCGACCATTGCTGATGGCGCAGCATCGCGCGATGATCGTGCGGCGAGTGCTGGCGCTGGCGATGCTGGGCGTGGCGGCGTGGTTCCTTACCAAAGCATTCGCTTAACGCCGCCGCTGCTCCTCCACCACCAGCGGCCCCGGCGCGAACGCGCTTTCCAACAGATCGGCGATGCGCAGCCCGGCCTGCTGCACGCGGCGTTTGGCAATCGGCACCCCGCGGATGATGTCCTCTTGGCTCAACGCAGTTTCATCGGGCAGCGGGGCGGCGCAAACGTCTTCGGTGTCGAATGCGGTGGGATAGACAAAGCCGCGCGCAATTTCCCAGCTTTCACGGCCCCAGTCGTCGGGCGAGCCGCCGCTCAACTCCGCGCGTTCGGCGGGCGAATAGCGCCGCACCACCGGATCGGCGGGATCGCTGATCGCGCGTTCGGCCAGCGGGCCATCCCAGATGCTGTGCAAGTTATAGCCCGGTCTGATCCCGTAATCCGCCTTGCGGTCATTGCCGCCGCGATCCTCGTTATCGCCCGAATGCAGCGGCATATGCACATCGCCGGCAAAATGCACCACGAAGGCCAGCGCCTCCAGCCGGATCGCGGCGGGCAGGCTTTCATCGGCCAGCATCCGGTGGGCGCGGGTCACTTGCGCGGTGACGCAATTGCCGCCCGCACAATTGGCGCGGGGGTTGAACGCCTGACAGACCGGCGCGGTGCGGTAATGCCACGCGGCGGTAAAGCCCCAGCGCCAGCCTTCGCCGCGGATGCAATCGGCCCACACCGCCGCATCCTCAAGCGATTTGAGCGGGCATTCGGGCGTGCCCAGCGCCGGTTCCGACCGGATCAGCCGCGCGATTTTGGCGCGCACTTGCGGCGAGACATTGGCCTCGGCAATCGCGGCGGTCTTGCGGTGGGCGTAGAAACCCCAGGCATGGGCGGGTGCGGGCAGCATCACCGCCAACGCCAGCACTACGGCCAGCGCCGCTTTCACGCGACCGCCTCGTATTGTTCGATCACCCATTCTTCTTCCCCTGCCGCGCTGATCCATTCGGCCATCCAGTCATGTTCCCAGATCGCCTGCATATAGGCCTGCGCAAATCCCGGCACGCCGATGCCATAGGTGACAAACCGCGTCACCACCGGGGCATAGAAGATATCCGCCGCGCCGAACGTGCCGAACAGATACGGCCCCGCCCCGCCATGGCGCGCGCGCGCTTCGGCCCACAGGCCAAGGATGCGGACGATGTCGTGCTTGGTCGCGTCGGAGAGGCCAGGCAATTCCACCCGGCGGCGAATGTTCATCGGCAGTTCGCTGCGCAAGGATTGATAGCCCGAATGCATTTCCGCCACCATTGATCGCGCCATCCCGCGTGCAACGTTATCCTTGGGCCAGAACCGGTCGCGCCCGACCTTGTCGGCAAGATATTCCATGATCGCCATGCTTTCCCACACCACCGCTTCGCCATCCCACAGGATCGGCATCTTGCCCGATGACGGCTGCATCTCGTCCATGTCCTGTTTCAGCCGATCCCATTCTTCGCCCATCAGCGGCACAGTAAGCTCGTCGAAATGCAGGCCCGATTGCTTGACCGCAAGCCAGCCGCGCAGACTCCAGCTGGAATAATTCTTGTTACCGATGATCAGTTTCATGAGGTCGTCTGCTCCACCTTGCCGGGACTTTTCAGTTATCGAGGTTCGCTTGCGCGACCGGTAGCACCCCTAGATATGCGGGCATTTCCTGTCGAGCATGAAGCGGCTATTGCTGTGCCACCAACAGGAGCTTCGCTGATGACCCTTCGTCCGTTTCACCTCGCCTTCCCGGTTGATGATCTTTCCGCCGCGCGCGCCTTTTATGGCGGGGTGATGGGGTGCAGCGAAGGGCGGTCGAGCGATGAATGGATCGATTTCGATTTCCACGGCCACCAGATTGTCGCGCACCTTGCGCCGGGCAAGGCGGGTGCCAAAAATCGCGATGTTGCCAATACCCACGTTGACGGCCACGGGGTGCCGGTACCGCATTTCGGCCTTGTGCTGGGCATGGACGAGTGGGAGGCACTGGCGGCGCGGCTGCGCGCTGGCGGCTGCGAATTCGTGATCGAACCGACCATCCGTTTCAGAGGCCAGCCGGGCGAACAGGCCACGATGTTCCTACGCGATCCATCAGGCAATGCGCTGGAGTTCAAAGCCTTTGCCGATGTCGGGCAGTTATTCGCGCGCTAAGGGCGGCGAGGCACTTCGTCCCGCAATCCCGCAGCCGCCAGCCGATGCCATCTCTTTAGGCGCAAGGAGCAAGCCATGATCAAATATACCGCCCTGCTGGCTTCCGCGCTGGCAATCGCCGTGCCAGCCCACGCCAATCCTGCACCCGAAACGCAGATCGAAGCTGCGGGGCCGCATGGGCCGCTGGTTGGCACCATGATAGATGCCCCGGCGCGCAATGCAGCCGAAGCGCAGCGGCCGGTGGCACTGATCATCCCCGGCTCTGGCCCGACCGACCGCGACGGCAATAACCCGCTCGGCGTGCGCGCGGCGAGCTATCGCTTGCTGGCGGAAGGGCTTGCCGCCGAAGGCATTGCCAGCGTGCGGATCGACAAGCGCGGGATGTTCGGCAGCGCCGCCGCCATCCCCGATGCCAACGCGGTGACGATTGCCGATTATGTGGCTGACACCGCCGCATGGGTCGATGTGATCCGCACGGCGACGGGGGCGGATTGCGTCTGGCTGCTGGGCCATAGCGAAGGCGGGCTGGTGGCGCTTGCGGCCGCGCAGCAGGTTAAAGGCCTGTGCGGGCTGGTGCTGATCGCTGCGCCGGGCAGGCCGCTGGGCGAAGTGCTCAAGGAACAGCTGCGCGCCAACCCGGCCAATGCGCCGCTGCTTGGTGCGGCGGAAGATGCGATTGACCGGCTCGCCGCAGGCCAGCGGGTCGATGCGGCCACCCTGCCCCCGGCGTTGCTGCCGTTGTTCAATCCGGCATTGCAGGGCTATTTCATCAGCATCATGGCGCTTGACCCGGCAGACCTCGCCGCGCGTGCGCAATTGCCGATCCTGATCGTTCAGGGTGGCAAGGACTTGCAAGTGTCGGTGGCCGATGCGCAGCGGCTGAAGGCCGCCAACCCCTCTGCCACGCTGACGATCCTGCCCGATGCCAGCCATGTGCTGAAAGACGTTGCGGGCAACAGCCCGGCGGACAACATGGCAACCTACACCGCGCCCGATCTGCCACTGGCCAAGGGGATCATCGCCGCAATCGCGGGTTTCATCCAGCAGCCCTGATACCAAGGTTCGAGGCCTGCCTCGAACCGATTGCGGCCTGACCTGAGCCGGCCGTTCATCCCGCTCCCAGCTTGCCCACCCGGTAATCGGCGAGCGCCATCCAATATGCTATCCGCCAGCGCAACCGGTTCAGGAACGTGCTTTCGCGCGCATACCATTCGCGCGTCACCGGCATGCTCGCCGCCTCCAGATGGGCGATCAGTTCACGCAGTTTCGCGGCAAGCGCCGCATCATCGATCCGCACCATCAATTCGACATTGAGCCGGAATGACCGCTTGTCGAGGTTGGCGCTGCCGATGTAGCTCGCATCATCGATCACCAGCAGTTTCATGTGTAACTTGCACGGCAGAAATTCGAAAACCCGCGCGCCTGCCTTCAGCAAGTCTTTGTATTGCAGGCGCGCCATGTCGGTGGCGGGGGCGAAATCGGATTTGCCCGCCATCACCATCCGCACCTCACCCCGCCGGGCAACCCTGGCGATCAGGCGGCGGACACTGCGCGGCGGTGAAAAATAGGCCGAAACGGTGTCGAGCCGCACCGCGCTCACCAGATCCTTGCGCAGACACCACGCCCAATGGCCCTGCCGCACCAGTGGCCCGCCAATCAGCAGCCGCACCGCGCTGCCATTGCCATCAACGCTGCCGTCCCAATCCTTGACGATATCGCGCAAGGCACGCAGGTTCGCGGTGCGTCCGGCGGCATCATTTTCGACCCAGTCTTTCAGCAGACCGAACCATTGGGTGAACCGCTGCACCACCGCGCCTGCGATGGTCACCGACAGATCGCACCAGCCATTATCTACAGGGGGTGCGTAATAATGGTCGGAAACATTGGCCCCGCCGGTCATTACCCGGGTGCCATCGGCAATCACGAACTTCTGATGATTGCGCACCAGATAGCGTTTGCCCAGCCGGGGCGAGAAAATCGCGAAATACCCGCCCGCATCGGTTAGCGGCCGGAAAAATTCGGCCCCTGCATCATTGCCAAAATCATCGACAATCAATTCTATCGAGACCCCGCGCGCCGCCGCAGCCATCAGCGCATCGCGCACTTTGGTGCCCGATACGTCGCTATCGAACAGATAGTAGAACACCTTGAGCGTTTCGCGCGCGCTGCCAATCAGATCGACCAGCGCGGCCAGACGATCCGGCCCGTGCGGGTAAAAGGTAAAACAATGCCCTTGCGCATCAATAGTGAAGGGATCGAGATCGCAATAGGCCGCGCCGTCTTTGGCTGTGGGCTGGGCTTTGTCCATAACCACTGCCTTAGCGCAGGGCGGATAGCTTTGGGTAGAGGATTGGGACGGACGGAGGTTTGCAGCGCCATGTGGAGGCAGGGGGGCTACGCGGTCGCTTTCCCCGCCCATGCCTGCCGCCTGCAAACCTTGACTTCGCGCACCCTCTTGCCTAGCTGCGCATCTTTCCTGCATTCAGTGATTCCAAAAGGGCCGCCCATGGCACGCGTTACCGTTGAAGATTGCGTCGACAAGGTTCCCAACCGTTTCGACCTCGTATTGCTCGCCGCACAGCGCGCGCGTGAAATCTCGGGCGGCAGCGACCTGACCATTGACCGTGATCGGGACAAGAACCCGGTCGTGGCGCTGCGCGAAATCGCAGATGAAACCATCCGCCCGCGCGACCTGCTCGAATCGCTGGTGGTCAGCCTGCAAAAAATCCTCCCCGATGATGAGGATGAGGCCGATGAGATCGGTTCGCTCAGCCAGTCGGCCGAAGCCCTGCGGATCACCGCCTCGGCACCGGCCCGCACATCGTCGCTGGGTGGCGATTACGAAGGCTGATTGGCGCTGCTGTAGGATTGCGGCGGTGTTTGGGGTGGTTTAGACTGGCCCAGACCCGGGCTTGACTGGCTTTGCCCCCTCCTTGACCGCTTCTTGACCCTGGCTTGATCGCGCTTGCCATCGGGTTTTTGCGCCTTATCCCTGTGCCGGTGTAATCAAACCGTCACAGAACAGGGCAGCGCGCAGGCATGGCATCGATCGCGGTTTACAGCGTCAAAGGCGGGGTGGGAAAGACCACGCTGGCGGCCAATCTGGCATGGTGCGCGGCCAGCATCTCGCGCCGCAAAACGCTGCTGTGGGATCTGGATGCGGCCAATGGATCGGGCTTTCTTCTGGGGGTCGATCCCAAGAGAAAACATAGCGCAGACAGTATGTTCGGGGATGGCGGCGATCCGGTAAAGCTGATCCAGCCGACCGCCTATGCGGGCCTTGATCTGCTGCCCGCCGATGAAACCATCCGCAAGCTTGACCGCCAGCTTGACCGGATCGGCAAGAAGAAACGGCTCGCCCGGCTGACGGCGGGGCTGGGTAAGGATTATGACCGGATAATCTTCGATTGCCCCCCTGTTCTCAATGAGTTGAGCGCGCAGGTAATCCGCGCCGCCGATCTCATCATCGTGCCGCTCCCCCCCTCCCCGCTATCCGCCCGCGCCTTTGATGTGGTGGTGGAAGAAGTGCGCGGTTCGGGCAAAGGACACCCGCCGATCTTGCCCGTTCTGTCGATGATTGACCTGCGCCGGACACTCCACCGCGAAGCGCGCGAGGCGAACCCGAACTGGCCCGTCATCCCGCTGGCGAGCGCGGTTGAACAATGCGCGGTGGAACGCAGGCCTGTAGGCGCGTTTGCCCCGCGCTCTCCGGCGGCGCGGGCGATTTCCCAACTTTGGACCGCAATCGAACGCAAGCTCGCCAGCCGATAATCCGCGCGTTCCGGCGGCCTTGACCGCAAGCAAAAAGGGCGCCCGGATCACTCCGAACGCCCATGATTTTGCGATGCGCTGAAGGATCAGGCGCCTTGCGGTGCTTCGTCGCCCTTCCCGAAGCGCTTGCCCGCCTTGGGGATCGAAGATCCTTGAACCGGCTGCGGAATCACCGGGCCGCGCGCGGTATCGGGACGGTCGATCTTGCCGTTTTCGAGCAGCTGGCGAATGTCCTCACCCGTCAGCGTTTCGTATTCGAGCAGCGCTTGCGCCAGCAGGTGCAATTGATCCTCGTGGGTCTTGAGGACGTCCGTCGCGCGGGCGTGCGCGCCTTCGACCAGCCCCTTGATTTCGGCATCGATCAGCTTGTTGGTTTCATCCGAAGCCATCGTCCGAATGGTCTGCCCCATGCCGAGATAACCATCCTGACTAGCCTCATATTGCAGCGGGCCAAGCTTGTCGCTCATCCCCCAGCGGGTCACCATATTGCGCGCCAGATCAGTTGCATACTGGATATCGGACGAGGCACCGGACGACACCTTGTCGTGACCGAAGATGATTTCCTCCGCCACGCGTCCGCCCATCGAGACCGAAAGGTTCGCGTGCATTTTATCGCGGTGGTAGGAATAGCTGTCCCGCTCCGGAAGACGCATCACCATGCCCAGCGCGCGGCCGCGCGGGATGATGGTGGCTTTGTGGATCGGGTCGGAAGCGGCTTCGTGCACCGAGACGATCGCATGGCCGGCTTCGTGATAGGCGGTCATTTTCTTTTCGTCGTCGGTCATCACCATCGAGCGGCGTTCCGCGCCCATCATGACCTTGTCCTTGGCGTCCTCAAACTCCTGCATCGCCACCAGCCGCTTGTTGCGGCGTGCGGCCAGCAGGGCAGCTTCGTTGACGAGATTGGCAAGGTCGGCGCCCGAAAATCCGGGCGTGCCGCGTGCGATCACCCGCGGGTTCACGTCGGGCGCCAGCGGCACCTTCTTCATGTGCACGCCCAGAATCTTCTCGCGCCCGTCGATATCGGGGATCGGCACCACCACCTGACGGTCAAACCGGCCCGGGCGCAGCAGCGCCGGGTCGAGCACATCGGGGCGGTTGGTCGCGGCGATGATGATGATGCCTTCGTTGGCTTCAAACCCGTCCATTTCGACCAGCAACTGATTGAGCGTCTGTTCGCGTTCATCATTCGAATTGCCGAGGCCATTGCCACGCGACCGGCCTACGGCGTCGATTTCATCGATGAAGACGATGCACGGGGCGTTTTTCTTGGCCTGTTCGAACATGTCGCGCACGCGGCTCGCGCCGACGCCGACGAACATTTCGACGAAGTCCGAACCCGAAATGGTGAAGAACGGCACGCCCGCTTCGCCTGCGATGGCGCGGGCGAGCAAGGTCTTGCCGGTGCCGGGCGAACCGACCAGCAATGCGCCCTTGGGGATCTGCCCGCCAAGCTTGGAGAAACGCTGCGGATCGCGCAGGAATTCGACGATTTCCTGCAATTCCTCGCGCGCTTCGTCGATCCCGGCGACATCATCGAATGTCACCTTGCCCGAACGTTCCGTCAGCAACTTCGCCTTGGACTTGCCAAAGCCCATGGCCCCGCCGCCGCCGCCCTTTTGCACCTGCCGCAACGCAAAGAACGCGATGCCGAGGATCAGGATAAACGGCAGAGACTGGAACAGGATGAACAACAGCATGCTCTGCTGTTCGCGCTGCTTGCCGGTGAACTGCACCCCGTTGTCTTCCATCAACTGTGTGATGTCGATGTCGTTGGGCACCGGCACAGTTGTGAAGGATTCGCCGTTCTTGAGCGTGCCGGTGATGAGTTCATCACCCATCTGCACATCCTTCACTTCGCCTTCGGCGACAGCGGCGCGGAAATCTGAATAGCGGATCGCGGTGCCGGGGGTCTGCGCGGCATTGCCGAACATCGTCACCACCAAAAGCAGGGCTAGGAAAATACCGCCCCAGATCATCAGCTGTTTGACCCAAGGGTTGGGGCCATCGCCCTGCGGCTGGGGGTCGTTCTGATCGCTCATTGCACGGGAATCCTTTCGTCACCGACAATGTAGGACGCGCTCTGTGAATGGCAAGATAATGCGCCCGTTTGGCGGAGCGCTGATATTCGATCAGCGTGATGCCAATTATCGATGGCAGGCAGTGCCGTAAGCGGCCAAAAACACATGAACTGCTCCCGCAATCCGGCGTTCGAAGTTTTCCGGAGTGACTGCCGCGCCAAACCGGCGTTCAAGATCGTCCATGCCTTTGCACAGCGAAACGAATTGTTCGGCAGCAAGTTCGGGATCGTCCAGCACCAGATCGCCAGTTTCGGCGCAATAGCGCAGATAGGCGGCAAACCCGTGCTTCATGCGGCGCGGCCCCGCATCCAGAAACACTTCGCCAATCGCCGGCTCGGTCTCGGTCTCGGCGGCGATGCGGCGATCGAACTGGATCATTTCCGGTCGGGACAAGAAAGCGACAATCGCCTCTCCGATCGCGGTCAGACGTTCGCGGATGGTGCCCTGCGGCATCGCATCCAATGAAAAATGGCCGCGCAATTTCTCACATTCGCACGCGACCGCCGCCGCGAACAGCGCGCGCTTGTCGCCGAACTGGTTGTAGATCGTCACCTTGGAAACGCCCGCATCGGCAGCGACCTGTTCGATTGCGGTGGCGGCATAGCCGTGCTCGAAAAAATGCCGCGCCGCCGTATCTATAATGCCCTGCCGCTTGGTCACGTCTGACGGGCGACCCGCCTTGCGGGGGCCTGAACATTCGTTGTTGGCGGATGAACCGCAGGTTGACAAAGTGAACGGCTCCGTTCAATTAAACGCTATCGTTCATAATTGCTCTTCCTAGACCAATCTTGCAACCCCGACTTCACAAAGAGGTTTCCCGCGCGTGATCTGGATCGCCATCAGAATGCTCACCGGTGACGCCCAGAAGTTCTATGGGCTGTTGTTCGGCATCGCCTTTTCGACGCTGCTGATCACCCAGCAGATGACGATTTTCGTCAATCTGGTCGAGCGCGGGGCGAGCGGGGTTTATAATGCTCCTGAGGCCGAAGTGTGGGTGATGGACCCGGCCAGCCGCACCACCGATGTAACCTACGCCATGCCGCCGACCGCGCTTGATAAAGTGCGATCGGTTGAGGGGGTTGAATGGGCGGTGCAACATCTGCGCGCGCAGGCGACGGTGCGCACCAAGGATGGCGATCTGGAAGGCGTGGCGGTGATCGGGGTCGATGATGCCACCCTGATCGGGATGCCCGCGCGCATGATCGAAGGCGACAAGAAAGTGCTGTTCGCGCCCGATACGGTGATCATCGACGATACCGGCACCGCCCGGCTGTTTCCGCCCGGCGCCAGCCCGATCGGCGAACGGCTGGAATTGAACGATCAGCGCGCTGTCATTCGCGGGATTGCCGATGCGATCCCCAGTTTCACCAGCACCGTGGTGCTCTACACCCGCTATTCCAACGCGCTCAATTTCGTGCCGGGCACCCGCAACCGGCAAAGCTTTGTGCTGGCAGGCGTGCGCGATGGGCAGACGGCTGAAGCGGTCGCCGCGCGGATTGAGGCGGAGACCGGGCTGAAGGCTGAAACCCGCGAAGAATTCGCCAGCGCTGGGGTGGATTTCATCATTGAAAACACCGGTATCCCGACCAATTTCGGGATCACCGTGTTCCTGGGCTTTGTGGTTGGCGTGGCGATTGTCGGGCTGACCTTCAGCCTGTTCATCCGCGACAATATCAAGCAGTTCGGGGCATTGAAGGCCATCGGAGTCACCAATGGCAAGATCATGGCCATGGTGGCGGCGCAGGCGGGGCTGGTCGGCATGATCGGCTATGCGTTGGGCGTGATGGGTACGGTGGCGTTTATCGAAGGGTTCAGCGCCAATCCGTTCTTCAAGGGGTTCTATATCCCCTGGCAGATCCCGCTGATCAGTCTGGTGGCAGTCATCATCATACTCGCGATCACCGGCCTGCTGGCGATCCGCAGCGTGCTCAACACCGAACCCGCGTCGGTGTTCAGGTGAGCGCGGCGGCGATCATGGACACCAGATCCATCGGCGGATGCGACCCGCAATCGGCGATCTGTGCGCGCGGCATAACCCGCGATTTCGAGGCCGGGCAAACCACCATCCGCGTTCTGCACGGCATCGATAGCGATATCCGCGCAGGCGAGATGACCTATGTGGTGGGCGAAAGCGGATCGGGCAAAACCACGCTTATCTCGATCATGTGCGGCATATTGTGGCCGACTGCGGGCGAAGTGAAGGTGTTCGGCACCGATATCTACAAACTGTCGGATACCGAGCTGGTCAATTTCCGCCTTAACAATATCGGCTTTATCTTTCAGCAATATAACCTGATCCCTTCAATCGATGCGGTGACCAATGCCGCCGTGCCGCTGATTGCGCAGGGTATGCGGATTGCCGAAGCGCGGGAGCGCGCACAGGTGCTTCTGGACAAACTCAATATCGGGGATGAAGCGCACAAACTGCCCAATCAACTTTCGGGCGGGCAGCAGCAGCGCGTCGCCATCGCACGCGCGCTGGTGCACGAACCGCGATTGGTGGTGTGCGATGAACCGACCGCCGCGCTCGATGCGCGTTCGGGGCGGCGGGTGATGGATCTGCTGCGCGAAGTCGCGGTGACACCTGACCGGGCGTGCATCATCGTTACCCACGATAACCGCATCTTCGATCTGGCTGACCGGATCATCGTGCTCGAAGACGGGCGCATCACCCATGACGGCACGGAAATGCCCGATGACCACTAAATCGCTCTCACGCTCCCGCTCCTTTTCCCTCTTGAACACGCCGAGGATATCATGCTCCGCAACCTGAGCTTTAGTCGCCAGATCCTGCCGATTGCTGCGCTGATCGGCGTAGCCATTGCGGCCTGGCTGATCCTGTTCGGCCTGCCCGACCGGTCAACCATCCCGCCGGGCGAACAACCGCCCAAAGCGTCCGGCGAACTTGTCGATGCGCCGCGCGTGGCCGGGGCCGGGGTGGTCGAACCGGCGAGCGAACTGATCGATATCGGCTCGGCGCTGTCGGGGCTGGTCACTGATATAAGAGTGCAGCCCGGTGACCGTGTGGCCAAGGGCGACGTGTTGTTTCTGGTCGATGCCCGCGCGGCGCGCGCCAGCCTCGCGCAGGCCGAAGCCGCAATCAGCGAAGCACGCGCGGCGATTGCCGAGGCGCAGGCCGCGCAAAAGACCGCGCGCCAGCAGCTCGATCTCTATCGCCAGCTGGACGATCCCGCCGCGGTCAGCCGTGCCGAGGTGATCAACGCCGAAGGCAACGAAGCGGCTGCCACCAGCCGCCTTGGCACAGCACGAGCGCGTCTTTCCGCTGCGCGCGCCAATGCGGCAGCGGCGCGCACCGAGATTGAACGGCTGATCGTGCGCGCACCGATTGCGGGAGAGATTCTGGCGGTCAACATTGATCCGGGCGAATTTGTTTCCACCCAAGCGGGCGGCAATTCTGATCCGCTGATCCAGATGGGCGAAACCACCCCGCTGCACGTGCGCGTCGATATTGACGAAAACGAAGTCGCGCGGGTCGTCATCGGGGAACCGGCGATCATCAGCCCGCGCGGCGCGGCAGAGGTGCAGGTAAAGGCAACATTTGTGCGCGCCGAACCCTTGGTGATCCCCAAACGCTCGCTCACCAACAGCGCATCGGAACGGGTCGATGTGCGGGTGTTGCAGGTAATCTATGCCTTGCCGCCCAGCGACGTGTTCCGCGTCGGCCAGCAGATCGATGCCTTCATCGCGGCCAAGGCTGCGCCAGCGGGCAAGGAGGACTGAGGCGATGTCCCGCCCCGCCCCCACGATCCGCGCGCTGACGAGCGCTGCGCTGCTGCCGCTGATATTGGCGGGCTGCATGGCGCACCCCGCGCCCGAAATCGCCACGCCAACGCCAGATTTGCCCGCAACGTTCTTCTTCGCGCCTGATGCAGACGCGCAAACTGCGCTTGCCACGCTGATGCCAATGGACGATCCGGCTTACAGCGCGCTTACCGATGCCGCGATTGCCGAAGCGCCCAGCTTGGCCGAGGCACTCGCCCGGATCGACAATGCGCGCGCAGGTGCCCGCCGTGCCGGGGCCGAACGCCTGCCCAATATCACCGCCGATGGCAGCGTCCGGCAGAACCGCATCAATACCAACCAGTTCGGCGAAGCGGGGCGGCAAGGCTTCGTACCATCCGAGCAGACCACTTACGGCGCCAACATCACCGCCAGCTGGGATCCGGATATTTTTGGCCAGATCAAAGCGCAGGAACGCGCCGCGCTGGCCCGGATCGATGCCGCGAGCGCGCAGGCACAAGGCGTGCGGCTGGCGCTGCTGGCGGAAATCGCGGGTAGCGTCACCGATTGGCGAGTGCTGGACGCGCGCGCCGCCGCGATCAACGCTGATGTTGCCGCTTCGCAGCAACTCGCCAGCCTTGCCAAGGTGCGCGAGGACGCCGGGATCGCCCCCGGTTTCGACCGCGTGCGCGCCGAAGCCACCGCCAGTTCCTCCGCCGTGCGCCTCGCCGCGCTGGAAAGCGAACGCGCGCGGCTGATCGGGCGGCTTGTCACGCTCACGGGCCAAGATGCGGCAAGCGTGCGCGCGGCGCTGGACACCGCTGCGCCGATCCTTGCCCCCAATGCACCACCCGCTTCGCTCCCGTCCGAATTACTCGCCAACCGCCCCGATGTCGCCGCTGCCGCTGCCAATCTGGCCGCCAGCGATGCCGATCTGGCCGCCGCCGCGCGCGCGCGCTTTCCGCGCATCACCTTGACGGGTATCATCGGATTGGCGGCGTTCGACCCTGGAGACTTTTTCGACGATGATTCGATTATCGGCACGCTAACCGGCGCGATTGCCGGGCCGCTGCTCGATTTCGGGCGGGTGGCGGCCGAAATTGACGGCGCGGCGGCGGACAAGCGCGCCGCCTTTGCCGCCTATCGCGGCGCGGTGTTTCAGGCGCTGGGCGACGCCGAGACAGCCTATGGTCTGGTCACCGCCGCCGATGAAGAGGCGCGGTTGACGGTCAGCGAGCGCGATCAGTTGAACCGCGCCGCTGCGCTCAGCGAAACACGTTACCGCGCGGGCCTCGCCAGTTTTCTCGAAGTGCTCGAAGATCGCCGCGCCGCCGATGCCAGCGGCGAACGTGCGGCGGCAGCGCTGGGCCGCGCGGCGCGCGCGCGCATCCTGTTGTGGCAGGCGCTGGGGGGCGGCGATTTCGGGGCCAGTAATTATCATTGATCACAACCAGTAGCATACGGTTGCGGCGATGCAGATGGCGGACAAGAATGTGTGGGCGCAGCGGTCGTAGCGGGGGGCGACACGGCGCCAGTCCTTGATTCTGGCGAAGACGTTTTCAACCTTGTGGCGCTGTCGGTAGAGCTGCTTGTCGTAGACATGCTGAACCTTGCGGTGGCGTAGCGGCGGGATGCAAGCAGTGATACCGCGCTCGGCAAGCGCGGTGCGGAGCCAGTCGCTGTCATAGCCCTTGTCTCCCAGCAGCACCCTGGCGTTGGGCAGGCTGTCAAATAGCAGCGCCGCGCCCCGATGATCGCTCATCTGCCCTTCGCTGAGCAACAGGATGATCGGTCGCCCCTCGCCATCGCACACGGCGTGAAGCTTGGAGTTCAGCCCACCTTTGGTGCGCCCGATACGTCGGGGAAGAGCCCCCCTTTTAACAGGCTGGTCGCCGTCCGGTGCGCCTTGAGGTGGGTGGCGTCGATCATGATCGTGTCCGGCTCGCCCGCCTCTCCGGTCAGTGCTGCAAAGATGCGGTTGAACACGCCCATACGGCTCCAGCGGACAAAGCGCCCTTCGACAAGCTCAGGAGAGCATTGTAGATGGTCTTGTGCGGCCCATACTCGCGCGGAGCATCGCGCCAGCGCAGACCATTGCGGATCACGAAGATGATGCCGCTGATAATCCGCCGGTCATCAACCCTGGGAACCCCGTGCGACAACGGGAAATATGGCTCGATCCGGCGCATCTGCGCCACCGACAACCAGATCAGATCACTCATGACAACCCCTCCTTGCGCTGCCATTGAATCAATCAATCACTCCCCCTTGCAAGCAATTAATAGGTTCTGAGCCTAATCCCCCTCCATCAGCGCGCGCAGGTCTTTCAACGCCTTGGCGCGCAGCTGGTGGACGCGCGGCACGCTGACTTCCAATACGGCGGCGATTTCGGTGAGGTTCAATTCCTCGACGAAGAACAGCTGCAACACCAGTTTCAGCCGGTCGGGCAATTGGATCATCGCCTCCACCAACCGGTCGCGGTCTTCGGCGGCGCATAGCGCTTCGAACGGATCGGGATCGTCACTGGCAAAGGCGAGGCTGGTTTCGTCATAGGCATCATCGATCGGCGTGAGCCTGACGCCAGATGCTTCGATGGCGAGCAGTTCGGCATCGCTGACCGCCATTGCGCGGGCCAGTTCGGCGCGGCTCGGTTCGCGCCCCAACTGGCCGCGCAAGGCGGCGAGTGCGCGGTCATATCCGGCGCGCTTGGTGCGTGCAGTGCGGCTGTCATGCGCGACCCGACGCACTTCATCCAGCATCGCGCCGCGCACCCGGATCTTGGCATAAGCGGCAAAGCCATCCTCGGTCGGGCCGTTGTGACGCTGCGCACATTCGGTCAGCGCAAGGATGCCCGCCTGCACCAGATCCTCGATCTCCAGCCCTTCGCGCCCGTTGCCGTTGATGTGCCACGCGGCGCGGCGCACCAGCGGCATGAACCGGCGCACCCGGTCTTCGACCACGGCGCGCGATACCGCATAGGGCGCAACGTGAGGGCGGGCAGATGCAAAGGCGGCGTGGTCATGTTTCATGCGGCCAATTCCTGTGTCGGGGGGACGGAAATTGCCGGGGTGTCATCCGCTGCGCCGATCACGCCGACCACCGCAATCGGCTGGGTCGCAGGCAGTTCGGCAATCGACAGGACGAGACAGCGCGGCGCGCGCGGCTTGAGCAAAGCGGCGAGCGCGCGGCGCGCCGGGGGTTGCACGATCAGGGCAATTGCTGCGCCCTGATCGTCGGCGATGCGGTTGACCTCGCGCACGATCATCCCGCCGCAATCAGGCTCGATCAGCGGCTGACCGGTGGCCGGATCGATCATCCCGCCGAGGATTGCGCTTTCCAGCCCGGCATCCAGCGTCACCACCTTCAACGGCTCGCCCGGCGCGGCAATGCGCGCGGTCAGGCGTGCGCCCAAGTCGGCGCGCACCGCGTCGATCACCGCATCGAATTCAGGGTTTTTCTGCAATGCCAGCGCCAGCGACGTGAACAGCGGTTGCGGATGTGCCAGCCCGATCCCGTCGGCCACCAGCGCGCGCAGGATGCGGGTCAGCGCGGCCAGGGGCAGCGGATCGGGATGCACCGCCTCCACCAGCGCGGGCGCCCGCGATTTCAAGCCATCGACCCATTCGCGCACTTCGTCGGGGCCAAGCAATTGGTGCGCTTCGGCCAGCAGTGCCTGATTGGCGTGGGTGGCGATAACGGTTGAGGGGTCGACCACCAGAAACCCTTCGGCAACCGCATGATCGCGCGCAGACGCAGCGATCCACAGCGCCGGGCAATCAAAGCTGGGATCGCGGGTCGCCTCGCCCGTCAATCCGTGGCCCGCGCGCACATCGCCCGCGTCAATCGCCAGCAGCTTGCCGGGACGAATATTACCGCGCGCCGCGCTAACCCCGCCGATCAGCACCGCGTAATCCTGCGCAGCCAGATCGAGCGAATCGCGGATCCGGAACTGCGGCAGAACAAAGCCCAGATCGCGCGACAATTGCTTGCGGATGCCGGTGATGCGGGTGATCAGCGGCGATCCTTGCGCGGCATCGACCAGCCCGACGAGGCCATAGCCCAGCTCAATCGTCACCAGCGTGGCATCGCTGACATCAGCCAGCGCGATATGATCAGGGGCGACCTCTTCGGCGGGCGCTGCGGGCGGCGGCGGGGCGGCGGCGCGGCGTTTCAATTGCCACCAGATGGTCGCTGCGATTGCGGCGCCGGGTAGGAAGATCATCTGCGGCATGGCGGGCACAACCCCGACCGCGCCCAGAATCAGCGCCACCGGCAACCACCCGCGCGGATCGGCGAATTGTCCGCCGATTTGCCCGGCCAGATCGCGCTGATCGGATACGCGGGTGACGATGGCTGCCGCCGCAATCGACAGCAGCAGCGATGGCACCTGCGCCACCAGCGCATCGCCAACCGCCAGCGTGATATAGACCTCGCCCGCCTCACCCGCCGACAGCCCGTGGCTGATCATCCCGACCGCGAACCCGCCGATGATGTTGACGCCGAGGATCAGCAGCGCCGCCACCGCATCGCCCTTCACGAATTTGGAGGCACCATCCATCGAACCGTAGAAATCGGCTTCGACGCTGACTTCACGGCGACGTTCGCGCGCTTCGTCGGCGGTGACGAGGCCGGCGGCGATGTCGGCATCGATCGCCATCTGCTTGCCCGGCAGCGCATCGAGCACGAAGCGGGCGGAAACTTCGGACACCCGGCCCGCACCCTTGGTGATCACGATCATGTTGATGATCATCAGGATCGCGAACACGAACAGGCCGACCGCGAAATTGCCGCCGACCAGAAACGCGGCGAAGCTTTCGATCACCTCGCCCGCCGCCGCGCCGCCTTCGTGGCCATTGACCAGCACCACCCGTGTCGATGCGACGTTGAGCGCCAGTCGCAGCAGGGTCGCGAACAGAAGTACGCTGGGAAAGGAGGAGAAATCGAGCGGGCGCTTGGCGTTGAGCGCCACCATCAGCACCGCAATCGAAATCGCGATATTGAGCACGAAGAAGATGTCGAGCAGCAGCGCCGGGATCGGTAGCACCATCAGCGCCAGCAGCGCGAAGATGCCAACCGGCAAAACCATCGCGGCAGGCATGGCGGCAAGACGGGCCATCGGCCCGGCATGGGTTATGGCGACCACGCTCACAGGCCGAACGCCTTCAATGTGCCATAGGCGCGGCGCACCTGCGCGGGCGCGGCGGCCAGATCACCGCCAAAGGCCGTGCCCAGCACCTGCGACATGGCAGCGCGCCGCGATGCGCGCGGCAGCGGGGGCAGCGATGCCTGTGCGAGGGGCGATGGCAGGCCGAGGCCGCGCGCACCATCATCAGCGATGATCGTGGGCGCGTGGGTGATGCCGCGGGCGGCGGGTAGATGATCGGCGCGGGCAAAGTGCGCCGCCTTCCCATCGCTGGCGCGGCTGAGTGCGCGGTTCAATTTGCCTTCGATCACGTCCATCACCTGTGTCAGACTGCGCGGCGCGCCATCGTTGTTGTAAAATATCGCGCGGTTGGCTGCGGCGGGCCGCGCGAACAGCGCGGGCGCGCTCTGGCCGGGATCAGCCTGCATTTCCGAAAGGAACCGTCCGGCCCCGTCTGCACCGAGGAAATGGGCAAGATAGAGCTCACCGTGGCTGGGTTGGCGGCCGAGAATCGGCATCAGATGCGCGCGGTTATCCTCTGCCAGGCCCGCCGCCATCAGCGATGCAATCTGCGGATCATTGCGCAATGCCAGGATCGCTGACCGCCGCGCCGGATCGGCAACTTTGGCACCGTCCGAAGGCGTCTGCGTAATCTCGTTCGCCAATGCGCCCAGGCCAAACCGCTCACCGTGTTTCTTGACCGTGCCCAGCCATGTGCTGTCGATGAACTGGTATAGCCCGGTCGCGCTCGACGTGGCGGCGCGGGCGGCGGGATCAAGCGAGGATTCAACTTCCGCCTGCGCGAGCAGGTAGTTGAAATCGACGCTGGTCGCGCGCGCTGCATTGGCAATCGCGGCTTCGACCGGAGTATTGGGCTGGGCGCTTGCAATCGGGCGCGCAGCGGGGGCCACGCGGCCATCGCGAGCGGCCTGATGGGCGCGCGCGGCGGTTTCGAACCCGACGCGGATTGATCCTGCCGGAAGGCTAATGGATGAAGACGTCTGGCTCACGCACCCTCTGCCCGATCGGTAGCGCCGCAGGGGGCGACGCTTTCAGGCAGAGCATTTGCAAAGGCCGTGCCAGAATGCGGCGGCACGCCTTAGGTAAGAATCCTCAGGCGCGGGCGTGCGTATAGGTTACGCGGTTCATCCCGCGCTGGCCCCCCAATGCTTCAATCCGCGCCGCAACGTTGGCGGCCAGCAGGTTGCGCACCCGGCGGTTGACGTCGTTCAACTGGTGCGCGGTTTCAGCCAGGCTGCGGGTCTCGCTGTCAAGCGCCTGCGCGCCGATTGCGGCGATCACATCGCACAAACCTTCCTTGTCACGCGCTGCACAGATCAGGTCATCGGCATCGAGCGCGGCAAGCGCTTGCCGTTCGCGTTCGAGCACGGCAATCATCTGCCGCAGGCTGGCGGCGAGCGCGCCGTTATCGGCCGGGGCCGCGCGGGTCATGGTTTCAGCCATCGGATCAGTTCCGATCCGGCAGCGACAGGCTGACCTGCGCGGCGATCATCGCGTCGGCGATCTTGGCTGGCACCAGCGGATATGATCCATCGCGCAGCGCATTGCGGATTTCCTGCACCCGCTCGGCATCGACCGGCGGGGTGGCCGCATCAGCTGCAGCGCTGACTTCAACGCTGATCCCGGCAGCCGGGGCCTTGCCCGGGGTGGCGGCTGGCGGGCGCGCTTCGATCTGCGCGTGATCGCCCGTCGCCAAGGCGCGGACTGGATTGATGCCGGGCAATTTGCTCAGTTCGACAGAGGGCATGACAGATGTCCTTCTTGGGTTCCTGTTAGCCAGAACGGCGCGACGGGAATGAGTTTAAGGGGGCGTTAAAGCGTGCCTCAGTTGGCCGGGATGACGGCAAGGCCGGGGCGTTCGATCCGCGCGCGCAGGGGTTCCGCCTTGCGCGCGGTGCGCACGAAGATCCAATCGCCCACCGCGCCGCCTTCGATCGCCTCGCCCGATTGCTGCACGGAAAACCCGCGCCCGCGCACCATGATGGTCAGCGCATCGCCGCGCTTGATGGCCGGCAGGGCAGGCTTGGCCGCCGCGCCGGGCGCGGCGTTGACAGCGACGAAGATCCGCCAGCTGTTCGGCCCGATGCATTCCACCCGCACCGCGCTGCGGGCCGGGCTGTGCCAGTCAACCGTGAGCGGTGCGGCACACGCCGCAAGCTGCAAGCGCCGGTCGGCGGCCATGCGCGGCCCGCCGGGCTGGCCAATTTCTGACCCGGTAAAGGCGATCACCGCGCGATCAATCGCCGCCGGATCAGTAAGGCCGCTGGCCTGCGCTGGCGGATCGCACAGCGGCAGCAGGATCGGCAGGACAAGCGGGCTGAACCGCCAGCTGCCAAGCCACGAAAATTCAGGCCGGGGAAAGGTCGTGTCCACGCGGGTTCTCCTTGTCATATGCACGAATAATACCGGTTGATACCCGGTCGGTTGCAGAGCCACGTCGAATGCAAAGGCCATGCCAAGCCCGCACTGAGCCGTTCAAGTCCGTGGGCAAGGTCAGGCTTACGCATTCATCCGCAGTAATCAGGCGGCCCAAATTAAGCCTGACGCGATAGGCTGAGCGGCAATGCAAACTGCTGTGATTGCGACCGATAATATGCCTTTTCCCGCTCGATTCCGATCCCGACCTGCCCGCGCTTTCACCGCGCAGGCCGCCGCGCAGGCGGTTTCTGCGCCGGGCACGCGCGCCGACGAAGCGCGCCGCGCGCTGCTGGAACGGATTGCCGATTTCATCACCCGGCATGATTTGACAGTGACCGCGCCCAACCTCGCGACCATATGCGGCGGATTGTCCGGATCGCACCCCGAACTTGCACAGGCCTTTGCTGCGCGCGAAATCGCGGGCGAGCCAATTGACCAGCGCTGGCTGGATACGCTGGCGCGGCTGAATCCCGATGGCGGCACCCGCATTGCCGAGCTTGAAACGCTGATGGACAAGCTTGAATATGGGTTGATGCGGTTCGCGCAGGCTGCGCGTTCGGCGCAGACCGAAACCAGCGACCATCGCGATGCATTGGGTGAACAGATCGAAGCGATGGCCTCACCCAGCGACATTGCGCAGGTGCTTGATCTGTCACGCGCGATGTTGGCCCGGATTGAACAGGTTGAGGCCGCGATGGCGCGCAGCCAAGTAGAAACCGAACAATTGCGCGAAAATCTCGCCAAGGCGCGGATGGAGGCGGATGTCGATCACTTGACCCATTTGCCCAATCGCCGGGCGTTTGAACGGCGCTTGGTCTCGGCCGCAACCGAAGCGCGGGCCAAGGGTGAACCGCTGAGCCTTGCGTTTTGCGATCTCGATCATTTCAAGGCGATCAATGATCGCCATGGGCATGAGGCTGGTGATCGGGTGCTGTGCACAATGGCATCGGGCCTGATCGAATATGCGGGCGACAGCTTTTTCGTTGCGCGCCACGGCGGCGAGGAGTTCGTGTTGCTGTTCTATGGCCTGGATAAAGAAGCAGCGCGGCAGCGGCTTGATGCGCTGCGCGCTGCGCAGGCTGCGCGTCAACTGCTCAACCGCGAAACGGGCAAACCGTTCGGGCGGATCACTTTTTCCGCCGGAGTCGCCGAAGTGACCGAGGATGCCGACAATCGCAGCGCGCTCGCCCGCGCTGACGCCGCATTATATCGCGCCAAGCAGGAAGGGCGCAATCGGGTGGTGGTAGGCTAGGGTCAGGGCCTGCACTTGCCCCGTCCCGCGACCGGTCAGGATAACAATTTCCCCGCATCCGGTGCCTGGGCAACGATTTCATCATAGGCGAGACTGGCGTAAAGTTCCCCGCGCGTGCCCGCTGTAATGATGGTGCGCACCGCCACGCCGCTCGCCTGCGCGTCTTCGGCCAGAGCGGAAGCTGCATCCCACGCCGCCGCTTCGTCGCCGGGAAGGTAGCGGGCAAACACTGTCAGCGTCGCCCGCGGATCGCGCGGCTGGGCGGCGAGCCATTCGGTCAGGCTCGGCCCGCCCGCAACCGGACGGAACAGTGCCTGTGCATTGGCGATTTCGGGCGAGTATGTGTGGCGCAGATCCTTCTCACGCGCATCACGATCGGCAAGCCTGCGTTCGGCCTCGGCTTCGGCGGCAGGCAGGGCCGACAGCGTCAGCAGAAACAGGATCAGCGCCAGATCAGCCAGGATCAGCTGCCAGCCCGGGCCAGCGCGGTTAAATTCTGCTGCGCGGATCATGCCACACCTCGCAGCTGCGCGCGCCGGACTTGCGCCAGGGTGGCGGCTTTCGCGATCTGATCGATGAACCATTCAGCCAGCGCCTCACGCGCGCTTTCGTTGCGCGCGGCGCGCCGGGTGATCGCGGTTGCCAGCGGAAAGCACAGCAAATGCGCCAGCAGCGCGCCATACAGCGTCGAAAGCACGGCAGTGGAAATCGCCTGCATCGTCAGCCGGACGGTATCGCCCCCGACTATCGGAGCCAGCTGGGTGAAGGCATAAAGCGTCCCGATCAACCCGAACACCGGCGCCAGTTCGCCGGCCCAGGCGAACACCTGCGCCGCGTTGGTTTGCTGCGTCGCGTCGATTGCGCGCTGCGTCCGCCGCGCGGTGTGCAGCGATTCAAGCGTGCCGTGGCGCAGATAGGCGTCAAGCATCAGCCCAAGGCTGCGATCAGGCGGAAGCGCCGGATTGGCGCGGTGCGAACCATCGCGCTGGATTTCAGTGAGCGCGAGCGCAAGCGCCTTGCGGTTGGTTTCGGGATTGAACCCGCGCCGCACCAACCCGCCCGCCTGCCGCAGCGCCGCGCCAAAGTCGCGCCATCCGCAGCGTGCAGCGCAAGCGAGCGCGGTGCCCGTGACAACAACGCCCAGCGCCCCTGGGTCGAACAGAGACATGATTGTGTTCGGCATGAGGGCCCCTTTGCTCGCGGTCATTCACAGAACGGTGCGCAGCAGCGCGGATTAAGCCCGCAGCGGCAGCGGCTTGCCCACCGCGCACCGGCAGGGGCGGCAAAGGCTTGCCGCTGGCCCCGTCCTGCCGCCGCTCGCACGCCCACAAAGGCATTTGGCACGCTTCCTGCTCCAGTCCGGTGCAACACCACTGCGCGACAGGAGGAAGGCCAAGTGAACGAAGGATTTTTCGGCATTCATGGCGCGGCGCTGACCTTGCGGTCAGAGCGCATGGGCGTGATTGCATCCAACATCGCCAATGCCGCCACCCCCGGTTACAAGGCGCGCGACATTGATTTCAACGCCGCGCTTGATGCCCGGATGGCAGCCTTGCGCGGTGAACCCGGCGATCCGCGCGCCGGAATGGTGTGGCGCACGCCGACCATGCCATCATTGGACGGCAACACGGTTGAATTGAACCGGGAACAGGTTGCCTTTGCCGAAAACGCCATGGCCTACAGCGCCACGCTCAGCTTTGTGCAGGGCAGGGTCAACAGCATCACCCGCGCGTTGAAGGGTGAATGACCATGTCTGCACAACCCCCCATGACGCTGTTTTCGATGACCACCCGCGCGATGCAGGCGCAGATGGTGCGGATGAACGCGGCGACATCGAACCTTGCCAATGCAGGATCGGTTTCCTCCACCGAAGCCGGTGCCTATCGCCCGATCCGTGCGGTTTTCGCGGTCGAGCTTGATCGCGCATCTGGGCTCGCCGGGGTCACGACGACCGGGCTGGTTCGCTCAGAAACCGCCGCCACCAAACGCTATGATCCGGGCCACCCGCTCGCCGATGCCGATGGCAACGTGTTCGAAGCCCCGGTCGATGAAACCGCCGAAATGGTCGAGATCATGGAAAGCGCGCGCCAGTATCAAAATCTGGTGCAGGCGCTGCAGACCGCCAAGCAATTGATGCTCGAAACCCTGAGGAGCCAGTGATGACCACCACCAATACCATAAACCCAGCCGCGCAACCGACGCTTGACCGGCTCAACACGTCATCGCGGCTCAGCGGGAACGGGTTGGAAACGCTTGATCAGGGCGATTTCCTGCGGCTGCTGACCACGCAGCTGACCTTTCAGGATCCGCTTGCCCCGGCCAACAACGAAGCAATGCTGGCGCAGATGGCGCAGTTCTCCTCGCTCGCAGCGACCACCGAAAGTTCGGCCACGCTCGAAGCGATTTCGGCCAAGCTCGACCGGCTGATCGCCGCGCAGGAAGCTGCGCTGCAACCCGCCACCCCGCAACCCTGACCCCTTCCCCAAGCAGAGGAATATAAGCCCATGTCATTCTTTACTTCCCTCAGCGGCCTCAAGAACGCCGAAATGGACCTGCGGGTGATCTCGCACAACATCGCCAATGCCGAAACGGCGGGCTTCAAGAAAAGCTCGGCCCAGTTTGCCGATCTGGTCGCCAGCGGTTCGGCCACCGACCCGCGCCGCACCGCCGGGATCGGCGCAACGGTGTCCGCGATCACGCAGGATTTCGCGCTCGGCCCGCTTGAACAGACCGGCCGCAGCCTTGATCTGGCGATTGATGGCGATGGGTTTTTTGCGCTCGCCAATCCGATTTCGGGCGATTTATCCTTCAGCCGCAATGGCAATTTCCAGCTCAAGGCGACCGGTGCGTTGCAGGATGCCAATGGCAATGGCGTGCAGGCCTTCCCGGTCGATGCGGCAGGCGTGCCGACTTCGACGGTGCCAGGCAATGTGATCGTCCCGCTCACCAACGGCTTGGGTTCTGCGCTGGCCAATGTCACCATCGACAATCGCGGGATCGTCAACGCCGCCTATGCCGATGGCACCACCACGCCTGTTGGACAGATCGCGCTGGCCACCTTCCCCGCGCCCAGCGGACTGCGCGCCATCGGTCAGACCAAGTGGCAGGCATCGGGCGATTCCGGCCCGCCTACATTCGGTAATCCCGGCATCGGCAATAATGGCGAAATGATCAGCGGCGCGCTCGAACGATCGAATGTCGATCTGGCCGAGGAAATGGTGGCGCTGCTGTCTGCACAGCGCAATTTCCAGGCCAACGCCCGCGCGATCGATACCGCCACGCAGATTTCCCAGACCGTTCTGAACCTGCGGCAATAATCCATGGACCGGATGATCTACACCGCGCTGACCGCGATGAACGCGGCGATGGACCGGCAACGGACGGTGGCGAACAACCTCGCCAACGCTTCAACGCCGGGCTTTCGTCAGGAAGTCTTCGCGGTCACACCGGCGACGCTCAAGGACGGGTCGTTGGAGGCCCGCGCCATGGCGCGCGGCAATGTGCGCGGCGCGGATATGACCGCGGCGCGGGTGGTGCCAACCGGCAATCCAATGGACGTCGCGCTCGAAGGCAAGGCGTTGCTCGCCTATCAGGCACCCGATCGGCAGGGCGAGGTTTATTCGCGCCGCGGCGATCTCAGGGTTGCTGCATCGGGCGTGATTGAAAACGGCGAAGGCCTTGCGGTGTTGGGTGAAGGCGGAACGCCGATCACGGTGCCGCCGGGATTCAGCATCGCGATTGCCGCCGATGGAGTGATCCTCGCCAGCGATCCGGGCGACCCCAATGCCCAGCCCGAACCGATCGACCGGTTGCGGCTGGTCAACCCGGAAGGCAGCCCGCTCGCCAAGGGTATCGACAGCTTTCTCAAAGTGCCGGGCGTCAATGGCGCAAACGGCGTCTTGCCGCCCGATCTGACTGCGCGGTTGACCGCCGGCGCGCTGGAACAATCCAACGTCGAAACCGCCGATACGCTGGTGCAGATGATCGAAGCCCAGCGTGCCTTTGAACAGCGCGCCCGGATCATCCGCACCGCAGGCGAGCTTGATGAAGCCTCCAGCGGCCTGATGTCGCTGCGCTGATCCGTTTTACAGGAGACCTGACCAATGCCCACTTCAGCCCTTCACGTCGCCCGCACCGGGCTTGAAGCGCAGGATGCGCGGATGCGCGTTATCGCCAACAACCTTGCCAATATCGGCACCACGGCGTTCAAACGCGACCGCGCCGATTTTGCGACGCTGGCCTATCAGGAACAGCGCGTCGCCGGGCAGCAATCGACCGGGCAGACGGCCTATGCGGTCGGCCTGAACCTTGGCACCGGGGTGCAGGTGCAGGGCACCAGCCGGATCGAGGCGCAAGGCACGCTCAATACCACCGGCAATGCGTTTGACGTGGCGCTCGACGGGCCGGGCTATTTCCAGGTGGAGCTGCCGCCGGGCGGCCAGGTCGGCTTTACCCGCGCGGGCAATTTCACGCTTTCGGCCGATGGCACGTTGATCACTTCGCAAGGCTATGCCGTGCAGCCTGCATTGCAGGTGCCAGCAGGCGCGCAGTCAATCGCCATTTCCCCCGACGGCACGGTCAGCGCGATCACCCCCGGCAATTCCGAACCGACACTGCTGGGTCAGCTCAGCATCGCCAGCTTCGTCAACCCGGCGGGTCTGCGCGCGATTGGCGACAACTTCCTGTTGGAAACCGCAGCCAGCGGCCCGGCCGAAATCGGCGCTGCGGGAGAGAACGGGCGCGGGCAACTGCGTCAGGGAATGCTCGAAGCCTCCAACGTCAACGTGGTCGAAGAACTGGTCGAAATGATCGAGGCCCAGCGCGCTTACGAAATCAATTCCAAGATGGTCAGCGCAGTCGACGAGATGCTGCGCAACGCCAACCAGACATTGTGAGACAGATGATGAAGGGTCGAACCCTGTTCCTCGCCGCGCCGCTGGTGCTGTCTGCCTGCATGGGTGCAGGTAGCAGTGGCCCGCAGCCGGGCTTTGCCGCGCCGCCCCCACCGGGCGTTGCAATCACGGCTGCTACCACAGGCGATCCCTTCGCCATTGCTCCGTCGCAGCCCCAACGGGTAAGCGCGGGCGCAATCTTTCAGACTGGGCAGGGTTATGCGGGTCTGGTTACCGGCACCCGCGCCCGCGCGCTGGGCGATATGGTGACGATCATTCTGGTCGAAGCGACCACCACCAACAAGAGCACAACCGGACGCACCAACCGCGAAGGCAGCTTCGGAATCACCCCACCCACCTCGGGCCCGCTCGATTTTCTCAACCCCAATGCCCTTAAAGCTGCGGGCGAAGGGTCGTTCACAGGAGCGGGCAATGCTGCGCAGCAAAGCCGCCTGAACGGTGCGGTCGCGGTAACCATTGCCGCAGTCTACCCCAACGGCACCGCCGAAGTGGTCGGAGAAAAGCAGATGATGTTCAGCCAGGGCGATGAATGGGTGCAGTTTGCTGGCCGCATCCGGCTGGTCGATATCGACGGCGATAACCGCCTCGCATCGTCGCAGGTCGCCAATGCGCGGATGATCTATTCGGGCAAGGGCGCAGTGCAACAGGCCAGCCGTCCGGGCTGGCTCAGCCGGTTTTTCGGCATGATTTCGCCGTTCTGATGGGGAACCTGACCATGTCCAATCTCACCCGGTTACTGCCGCTGCTACTGGCACTGCTGGCGGCGTTCGCTCCCACCCCGGCACTGGCCGAACGCATCCGCGATCTCGGCCAGTTCGAAGGCCTGCGCGCTAACCAGTTGACGGGCTATGGCGTGGTTGTCGGCCTGCAAGGCACCGGCGACAACAACCTTGCCTATGTCACCGAAGCGATGCGCGGCGTTTCCGGACGCCTCGGCCTGCCGTTGCCTCCCGGCGTCAGCCCGACGCTGCGCAATGCGGCTGCTGTGATCGTGACGGCTGAACTGCCTGCCTTTGCCAAGCCAGGGCAGCGCATCGATATTACCGTTTCGACCCTTGGCCAGTCGTCTTCGCTGCGTGGCGGGGCGCTGATCCTCACCCCGCTATACGGCGCGGACGGGCAGATTTACGCCATGGCGCAGGGCAATGTCGCGGTGGGCGGGCTGGGCGTGACCGGGCGCGATGGTTCGCAGGTGACCGTCAATGTCGCTACCGTGGGCCGGATTGCCGATGGGGCCAGCGTTGAACGCGCGGTCGCCACCGGGTTCGACCGTGCTGGCCCGTTGCGCTTCAACCTCCACAAATCCGATTTCCTCACCGCCGCGCGCGTGCGCGATGCGATCAACAGCCGCTATCCCGGCATTGCCACCATCGCTGACGGGGTGAGCATCGAACTCGCCTTGCCCGATGGCAATGACCTGCGATCTGCCGTCATGGCCGAGATCGAGATGCTGGGCGTGACCCCGGCCCCGGTCGCAGCCAAAGTGATCATCAACAGCCGCACTGGCACGGTCGTGATCAACGACGCGGTGCGCCTGTCGCCAGCCGCCGTCAGTCACGGCAAGCTGGTGATCCGGATCGAGGAAAACCCCGCCGTGATCCAGCCCGCCCCATTTTCACGCGGCGAAACCGCGGTGGAGGAAGCGACCGATATTACGGTTGAGGAACGATCGGACCGGGTCGCCTATATGCCCGGCGCGGCGTCCTTGTCCGAAATTGTCGATGCGCTGAACCTGCTGGGGGTGGGAGCGTCCGATCTGGCCGTGATCCTCGAAAGCCTCAAGCAGGCAGGCGCCCTGCAAGCTGAAATGATCGTGTTGTGACTGGCCCGATTGCCCCCCAAGGGCCAGTTGCCCCCCGCACCCCGGCGGCTGCTCCGGCCCTATCGCCGGAGCACGCCGAGCTGCGCAAGGCGGCGGAGGGGTTCGAGGCGATCATGCTGCGCCGGATGCTTGCCACCGCGCGCGCATCAAGCTTTGCCGAGGATACCCCGCTGACCGGCGGCGGGATGCAGCAGTTCCAGACAATGCGCGACGAACACTTCGCCGACATCGCCGCCAAAACCGGTGCCTTCGGGTTTGCACGCAGTATCGAGGCGCAGCTTACGCAACACCTTTCAGGGCAAGGGGGTAGCCGATGACGAGCGCAATCTTCACCATCGGACGCAGCGGCCTTTCCGTGGCCCGCGCCAGCATCGAGCTGACCGCGCAGAACATCGCCAATGCCGCCAATGCCGATTATTCGCGCCGCACCCTGTCTCAGGGCGAGCTGGTGATGACCGGGTCGATCGGGATCAATGCCGCGGATTCGCTCGGCGGGGTGCGCCCCGGCGTGATCGAACGCGCTGAAAGTGCGCTGGTGCAGCGTCAGGCGCGCGATGCATCGTCCGCGCTGGCCGCTGCCGAGGCGGAGTTTTCCGCGATGCGTGATGCCGAAAGTGCGATTGAAAATTCGGGGGTGTTCACCGGCCTGGTCGATTTCGAGGCCGCGTTGACCCGGTTGGAAGCCAACCCGCTTGAAACAGCCTTGCGGGTGCCTGTGCTGGAAAGCGCACGGCAGCTGGCAGGCAATTTCGCGATTGCCAGTGCCACGCTCGCCAACACCCGCAGTCTGGTGCAGGGCGAGGCGAGTGCCGAAGTGCTCACCGTCAACGAACTTGCGGCCGAATTGGCCGAGATCAACCGCGATCTGGTGGGCACGCGCGAAGGCACCGCAGGGCGTGCGGCGCTGCTCGATGCGCGCGACAAGGCGCTGCGCGGCCTTGCCGAACAATTTGCGATCACCCCCACAATCAACGCCAATGGCACCGTTGATGTCACGTTGAACGGCACGCCGCCGGTTGCGCTGGTTACTGGCGGGGTGGCGGATAGCGTCGGCATCAGCGTTGCTGCTGATGGCACGCTGGCGTTTGCGGTTGGCGGGGTCAGCTTTGTCCCCGGCGGCGGGGCGATGGCGGGCCGCGCTGCGGCGCTCAGCCAGATGGCGGATCTGCAAAACGGGCTCGATACGCTTGCCGTTTCGCTCATCACCATTGCCAATAGCGCGCAGGCCAACGGCGTCGGCACCGATGGAACGCAGGGCCAGCCACTATTTGCCGGAACCGGCGCGGCTGATCTTGTCATGGTGCTTGGTTCGGCAGACGGGCTTGCCACCGCGCCTGCCGGATCGCCTGCGGGCAGCCGTGATACTGGCAATCTTGCCGCGCTGATTGGTGCGCTTGGGGCGGCAACTGGCCCGTCTGCCGGGGCCGATGCCCTGCTGCTGAACCTGTCGAGCCGGGTCGCCGCGTTGGAAACCTGGCGCGATGGGTTGGGCGTGGTCGCCGCCAGCGCCGAAGCGGAACTGCTGCGGGAAACTGGGGTCGATCTGGATGACGAGGCCGCCAATCTCGTCCGCCTGCAACAGGCATTCGAAGCCAACAGCCGGGTGATCCAGGTCGCCGCCGACCTGTTCGATACGATTTTGGCGTTGCGGTAAGGGGAGCAAGAGGCATGAGCTTTGTCAGCAATTCCACCGGTTCGTTCTTCAACCGATCACTCGCTCAGATGGCGGATTTGCGCGCGGGTATCGAACGCGCCCGCACCCAGATTGCCACCGGCAACAAGATCGAGCGCGGATCGGACGATCCCGTTGCCGCCGCACAGCTGCGCAACGTTGCCCGGCGCGAACGGCTTGCCAGCGTCGAAGGCGATAATACCGCGCGGCTGGGGCAGGACATCAGCTCAGCCTCGCAAGAGGTCGAAGCGGTCAAATCGCTGCTCCAGCGAGCGCGTGAACTGGCGGTGCAGGCCGCCAACACCCCGACCGGGGCTGATGGACGGCAGGCGATTGCATTTGAACTGGAACAGCTCACCGAAGAACTGTTTTCGCGCGCCAATGGCACTGCGCTGACAGGCGAACCGTTGTTTGCGGGCCTGTCATCCGGCGCGGCATTCACCCGCGATGCGGCAGGCAATGTCACCTATATCGGCACGCCCACCAGCGGCGTGGTGCCAGTTGCGCCGGGCACCGCCATTGAACGCGGCCTGCCGGGCAATGAAGTTTTCGAATTCGATCTTGGTGGCACCCCGTCAAGCGCCTTTGCGGTGCTGAGCGGGCTGGCGGCGGCGCTTAACGGCGGCTCGCCCGATCCGGCGGGTGCGGCGCTGGCGGCGATTGATGGGATCGACGCCGCGCTCGATACGGCGAACCGCGCACAGACCATTCTCGGCACGCGGCTGGCGTGGGTTGAACAGGTGCAGCAGCAACAGGGAGCCCGCAGCATCGAACTGGCCGAACGCCGTTCAAGGGTGGGCGATACTGACATCGCCGAAGCCATCGCGCGGCTCCAGCAATCGCTGACCGCGCTCGAAGCGAGCCAGGCGGCATTTGCCCGCATCAGTTCGCTGTCGCTGTTCAACGCGTTGCGCTGACAGGAGCCCTGACCCGTGTTTGTTGCAATCGGAATTGTCGTGCTGCTGGTGATGGTGTTCGGCGGGTTCATGCTCGCTGGTGGCGCCATGGGGCCGGTATTGAAAGCCGCCCCGCTCGAATTCATGATCATTGGCGGCGCGGCGCTGGGGGCGACGCTGATCGGCAATTCGATGCACGCTATCAAATTGCTCGGCGGGGGGTTGGGCAAGGTGTTCAAAGGCCCGAAATACACCCACGAAGATCACATTGACGCGATCGCGCTGACCAGCAAGCTGATGAAGCTATTGCGATCCGAGGGTGCAGTGGCGCTGGAAAGCCACGTTACCGAACCGGGCAGTTCGACCATCTTCAGCGAATATCCCCGCTTGCAAAGCGATCCGGTCGTGACCGGGATGATCTGCGATCCGCTGACCTTGCTGGTGGTGTCGTCGGGCACGCTGGATACCCATGCGGTCGAAGACGTGATCGACAGCGCGATCAAGACCCAGCTGCACGAAATGAGCGAGCCGGAACATATGATCCAGTCGCTGGCCGATGCCTTGCCCGCGCTGGGGATTGTCGCGGCGGTGCTGGGCATCATCAAGACGATGGGCGCGATCAACGAACCGCCTGAAATCCTCGGCAAGATGATTGGCAGCGCGCTGGTCGGGACGTTTCTGGGGGTGCTGCTGGCCTATGGCTTTGCCTCGCCGCTTGGCAGCAAGCTGAAACAGATCAACGGCCATGATCAGCAGATTTTCTATTCGATCAAGCAGGTGATCATCGCATCCTTGCACGGCTATCCGCAGCCGCTGGTGCTCGAAGCCGCACGTTCGGGCCTGCCGCCTGCGCATCGCCCGAAATTGACCGATCTGCTCGACATGATGCGAGGGCGGTAAAGTGGCCGAGGCTGACCCCAAAATGCTGGCCCCGGCCCAGCACATCCCGGCACCGATCATCATCAAGCGGATCACCATCCAGGAAGCCGGACACCACGGCGGGGCGTGGAAGGTAGCCTATGCCGACTTCGTGACCGCGATGATGGCGTTTTTCCTGCTGCTGTGGCTGCTCGGTGCGACTGAGGAGAAGCAGCGCAAGGGGATCGCCGATTATTTCTCCCCCACGCTGGTCAAGATGCGCAAGGAAAGTGCGGGCTCTGATGGGATGCTGGGCGGATCGTCGCTTACCGATGTGGATAATTATCCTAATGCAATGGGCCAAACTGGCACGCGTTCGATCACCATTCCGCGCGGCGTTACCGGTGGCCCGGTCGAAGGCGGTGGGCGCGGCGAGCTCGATTCCGACAAGCTCAAGGAACTGCGCGACAAGATTGAAAAGAAACTGGTGCAGCGCCGCCAGTTGTCGCACCTCGCGCGGCAGGTGCGGGTGATGCGCGCGCCCGAAGGCATTCGTATCGATCTGATGGATGATGCCGATTTTTCGATGTTCGAACTGGGCACCACCATCCTTACAAAGGATGCACGCGGGCTGCTCGAGGTGATGGGCGAAACGTTACGGGATGAAAACGCGTCGCTGATCCTGCGCGGTCACACCGATTCGCTGCCGTGGCGCAGCGGGGTTGCGGCCAATAACTGGTCGTTGTCCACCGGGCGGGCCGAGGCGACCCGGCAAGCGCTGGTGCTGAGCGGGGTGCCAATGCCGCGGATTGCGCGGATTGAAGGCGTCGCCGATACCGAACCGCTGATCGCGGATAATCCTGCCGATCCGCGCAACCGCCGGATTTCGTTGCTGCTGCTTGATAATCGCGCCGCTTCGAAACCGGCGCGCACCGGGCCGGTGGGTAAGCCGATCTTCAAAGCGCCCCCCGCCGCCCCCGCCAGCGTCTCAACCCGCAACGAAGCGCCCGCGCGTGCGGTTGGCAATAGCAACCAGTGACAGCATCACCGGCACTTCGACCAGCACGCCGACCACGGTAGCCAAGGCCGCGCCGCTGCCCAATCCGAACAGGCCGATCGCCACGGCAACCGCCAGTTCAAAGAAGTTCGACGTGCCAATCAATGCGCAGGGCGCGGCGATGGCGTGGGGCACCTGCCACACCTTGGCCCAGCCATAGGCGATGAAGAATATGCCATAACTCTGGATGATGATCGGCACCGCGATCAGCGCCACCAGCACCGGGCGGGTAACAATGGTTTCGGCCTGAAATCCGAACAACAAAAGCACGGTGGCAAGCAGGCCGATCACCGACAGCGGCTTCATCCGCCCAGTGAAATCCGCCACCGCAGCCTCGTTCCCGTCGTGGTTGGCGAGCAGCCGCTGGCGCACGAACGCCCCTGCGACAAGCGGCACCACGACATACAGCGCGACCGACAGCAGCAGCGTTTCCCACGGCACGGAAATGCTGGTCACGCCCAGCAACAACGCGACAATCGGGGCAAAGGCAACGATCATGATAAGATCATTCGCGGCGACCTGCACCAGCGTATAGGCCGGATCGCCCTTGGTCAGCTGCGACCACACGAACACCATCGCAGTGCATGGCGCAGCGCCCAACAGGATCAGCCCGGCGATATATTGCTGTGCATCAGCGGGCGCGATCAGATCGGCAAACACGATTTCGAAGAACAACACGCCCAGTGCGGCCATGGTGAACGGTTTGATCAGCCAGTTTACCGCCAGCGTGATGATCAGCCCCTTTGGCTTGTCGCCCGCGCGCCGCACCGCACCGAAATCGACTGCGACCATCATCGGGAATATCATCGCCCAGATCAGCACCGCGACCACGAGATTGACCGAGGCATATTCAAGCGCCGCGAGCGACGCGAAGGCGCCCGGCACAGCATTGCCCAGCGCAACCCCGGCCAGGATCGCAGCGCCGACCCAGACGCTCAGCCATTTTTCGAATAGGCCCAGCCCGGCGGCTGCGGGCCCGGTATCGGCGGTGATGGTGTTCATCGAATCATCGGCTCCTTACATGAATCCGACCCGGATAAAGCGACCGAGCAATCCTCGCCGCCGCAGCAATTTTCGGTGAGGTAGCCCATCAGCGCGTTCATCGCGTCGTAGTCGGCTGAATAGATGATCGACCGGCTTGCGCGTCGCTGTGTCACCAGCCCGGCATGGGCGAGCTGGGCAAGGTGGAAGCTCATTGATGACGCAGGAACGCCGATCCGGTCGGCCAGCACGCCCGCAGGGATGCCTTGCGCGCCAGCCTTCACCAGCAACCGGAACGCGGCGAGGCGATGTTCCTGCGCCAGAGCAGCGAGCGCGCGGATGGCATGATCGGGTTGCAAGGAAAACTCCAATAATTCGATAAATATAGAAATATGGGAGAATGGTTTAGCGGTCAAGCGCCTTCGGCAGCCCGGTGGTTGGCACGAGAACTGCCTGACAAGATGGAGGAGCGCCCCGCTGTAGTAATACCAAAGCGCGATGAGCCTGACTCATCGGACTTTGGTTAAGCCCGTGCGGCGCTTGAGCATTTCCAGCGCGTGATGCGTCAGCATCTTAGCGCGCTGGTATAAAGTTGACTTGGTTCGGGTGGGGCCCTGAAGGTCTGTTTCAAAGGGTTAGCAATGAAACGGGAACAAGGTTGCCTTGGCCTTGCGTCACTGCTTAATGTGAAAAAGCTGAGATAGTTCTGCCGGGTAACACATTCTGAGGAGAGATTACGTGGGTCGCACCGCCAAAGGTTCAGTTCGCGCCGTATCATGCCTTGCCATCGCGGTAGGGCTGGTTCTTTCCGGGGCACCCGCAGCGCTGGCGCAGGAGCACGGTGAGCAGCCTGCCGCGACGGCGCAAGCCCCGGCGACGGGCGTTCCGGCTTGGGGAATCGCCAGCACCGACTTTCCTGCCGACCCCGACATCGTGTTCGGCACCCTGCCCAACGGCATGCGTTATGCCCTGCGGCGCAACGGCAATCCTCCGGGTGAAGCGGTGATCCGCTTCTCCGTCGCCGTCGGCGGCAAGGAGGAAACCGATGCGGAGAATGGTGCCGCCCACTTCGTCGAGCACATGGCCTTCAACGGTTCGACCAACATCCCCGAAGGCCAACTGCTGCCGATGCTCGAACGGCTCGGACTGGCCTTCGGTCCAGACACCAATGCCGTGACGTCGCTCGAATACACGACCTATATGCTGAACCTGCCCCGCACCAATGGGGAAACGGTCGACGCCGCGCTGACGGTCATTCGCGATATGGCGGGTGAGTTGACCATCGATCCGGCAGCAGTTGAGCGCGAGCGCGGCGTCGTCATGAGCGAAGCGCAGATACGCAACGATCCGGCGCGGCGGCGCATCACGGATTATCTCCAAACTGCGTTGCCGGATTCCCGGCTCGGCTTTCGCGTTCGCGCCGATGTCGAGCGCATCCGCACCATCTCCGCAGACGAACTGCGCGCCTTCTATCAGGCCTATTACCGCCCCGAGCGAGCCACGCTGGTGATCGTCGGCGATTTCGATCCTGCCGCGATGCGCTCCAAGATCGAGACGGTCTTCTCGGACTGGCAGGGCAAAGGCGAAGCGCGGCCCCGCTATGCCTCGCCGGTGCCGGAGGTGGTCGGTGCGCCGGCGGTCGGGACTTTCGTCGACCCCGCGACGCCGGAGATCATCGATCTCCAGCGGATCTCACCCTGGGTTCCTTCGAGCAATACCGCCGCCGAGGCGCGCGAGGAAGTCCTGCGCGCCGTGGCGGCGGCAGCCCTGTCCAACCGAATCGCTGTTCTTTCACGCAACGCCGATTCCCCCACGCTCGGCGCGCAGGCTGCGGATCAACCATTGTTCCGCAGCGCGCGGTCCTACGGCATGTTGATCGTTGCCAAGGATGGCCGCTGGCAGGATACGCTTGCGCTGGCGGAGCAGGAACTGCGCCGCGCGCAGCAATTCGGCTTCACAGCGGCAGAGCTAGAGGAGGCCAAGGCGAACATCGCCACCGCGCTGGCCAATGCCGCCGCGCAGGCCGCCGGTAGGCCCAGCTCGCGCATCGCCGACGCCCTTGTCGCCGCCAGTCTCGATAATATCGTGCCGACCGCGCCAGCGACCGATCTCGCCTTCTACCAGGCCATCGCGCCCACAATCACCCCCGAAAGCGTGAGCGCGGCGTTCCGTGCCGCTTGGCAGGGCGGGCCGACGGTAGTTCACGTGTCGACCAAGCAACTGATCGAGGGCGGCAAGACGGCCATCCTCACCGCGCTTGAGGACAGCGCCAAGGTCGCCATCACCGCACCGGTTGAGGCCGCAGCAGCCACTTTTGCCTATCAGGGTTGGGGTGCGCCCGGCGTGGTGGTGAGCGATAGCACCATCGCCGATCTCGGCATCCGCACAGTACGCTTCGCGAACGGGCTCGAGCTAAACCTCAAGGTCACCGCCTTCGAGCCCGGCAAGGTGGCCTTCGCGATGCGGGTGGGCGATGGCGCCCGCGACTTCCCGATAGACAAACCAGGCCTGCGCGAAATCCTGCCGTTTATCGTCAGCATTGATGGGCTGGTGGCGCATGATGCCGACGAATTGCGACGGGTGCTGGCCGGAAAGGCGGTGAGCACCGGCCTCGCGGCAGGCCAAGATGCGCTTCAGGCGAACGGGACTACCACACCGGCCGATCTCGAAATGCAGCTCAATCTGCTGGCCGCGCGGCTGACCGCCACTGGATGGCGTCCGGAAACGCAGGCGCAATGGGCCGGAGTCGCGCCGGTCATCGTGCAGAACATCCGCGCCAATCCGCTCCAGCTGTTTTCGGTTGCGCTCAACGCGGCGCTAACCGGTGGAGACGCGCGCTTCGGGCTGGTGAACCCGGAGAGTCTGGCGCAGCTTTCGCTCGACGATGTGCGCGCCGCGGTCGCTCCGCAGTTGGACAAAGGGTCGATCGCGCTGGGCCTGGTCGGCGATTTCGATCCTGATGCGGCAATCGCCGCAGTCGCGCGGACGCTAGGCACGCTGCCGACACGGCCCGCGCGCAAGGAGGCCAAGGCCGGTGGCAAACCCGTCACCTTCGTGCGCGATCCTGCCGTGGTGGTGCTCAATCATGCCGGGGCGAGCGATCAGGGCGTTCTGGCGCTCAGCTGGCAGACCGACGACGCTGCGGATCAGCGCGACGACATCACCCGCGATCTGCTCGCGGCGGTAATGCAATTGCGTCTGCAGGACAAACTGCGTGAAGAGCTGGGCGCGACCTATTCGCCCGTGGCCACCAGCTATTCAGAGCTTCGGTTCGAGGGCCTGGGCCACCTGACGGCCTACACTACCGTTTCGCCCGAAGCGATGGATGCGACCGCCGCAGCGATCCGCGCGATTGCGGCGGAACTGGTGGAAGGGCCAGCGCCGGACGACCTGATCGAACGCGCGCGCAACCCGATGCGTGACAGCTACAAGCGCGCCGAAAGCCAGAACCTCGATTGGACCGGCCCTGTCGTCATGGCTCAGAGCGATCCGCGGGTTCTCGATCAACGGCGAACCAGAACGGGCATTCTCGAAGCGCTCACGGCCGCCGACCTCCAGACCGCCGCCCGCCGCTATCTGGCAGGTGCCGGGGCGGTCGAGATCAGGGTTGTGCCCGCCGGTTCGTAATGGCGCAGCGGCATCCGGCCGCTGACAGCCCATCTTGCCGTTCATCTTCGAAACCTGATCGAAGAGGCGAACGTCATTGAAGACGATGAGCGAATGCCCCATTGTGCCCCGCCGCAAGGCGTGGGCCGCAAATCACATCTAAGTCATTGAAAAGGTGGTTGACGCACTAGGGCTCGAACCTAGGGCCCACCGATTAAAACCCCATCAAGGCCGCGAGCATGGGCTCACGCGATATTGAAGCGTGCAGATTGAGACGCTTGACGGGGCACCTTATCTCGTGCGCTAAACTATGCGCATGGACGCGTCATCCGTCATTCGCCGCCTCACCCAGCGCCTGTATGGGTGTCCCATCATTAGGAATGACCTTCGCGGCGAACTCGTCGAGGAGATCGTCGCCGCAGCGCTGGAACCCGAATGGCGACTTTGCTCGACCGACTGGGGGTCGTGCGATCTGGTCCATTCGACGCGGAAGATCGGCATCCAGGTCAAACAGTCAGCAGCTCGTCAGACGTGGCACAAAGACAACCTAGTGCTGCCTAGGCCTAGATTTTCGATCAAAGAGAAAACTGGGCGGTGGGAAGACGGCAGTCGCTGGGTCGCAAAGCCAAGTCGAAACGCCGAAGTCTTTGTTTTTGCATGGCACTCCGACACGAGCGACGCCGCTGATCACCGCGATCCGCAGCAGTGGCAGTTTTTCGTTGTCGCAGAGCGGGACCTACCTCCGCAAGGCTCAATCGCATTGTCACGTCTCCAGTCGTTAGTGGAGCCCGTGCAGTTCGCACAACTTGCCATGCGGGTTAGATCGCTGATTGATGCTGTGTGACAACTCCAGTCCAAAATTGGCGCATTTCAGCCAATTCTATTGACTTGAGCCGGCTCAAGAAGATCTGATGCCCCATTGGTGCCCCGCCGGAAGGCGCAGGTTACAAGTCGCATCTAAGTCATTGAAAATTGGTGAGCCCGACAGGATTCGAACCTGTGACCCGCTGATTAAAAGTCAGCTGCTCTACCTACTGAGCTACGGGCCCACGCTTGATGGTCTTTGGCGCCGCGATTGTGGCGGCGAGCGCGCTCACCTAGGCAGGGGGCGGCGGCGGGTCAAGCGGGCATGAAGATGAGCGAGCGTCAAACCGTTCAACGGGTCGCGCCAATCGGCGGCAATCGCGCGCGCCGGGGTGAGCACGAAGGCGCGCTGGCGGAAGGCGGGGTGCGGGATGGTGAGCGCCTGTGACCGCCGCCCCGAACGCCATTCCCCGCCGCTCCACAGCACAATATCGCAATCAAGCACCCGGTCGCCCCAGCGCTGCCCGCGCCGCCTGCCAAATTCACGCTCGATCCGTTTGAGCGCGGCGAGCAGCGCGGGCGGGGCAAGTTCGCTCTCCAGCACCAGCGCCGCATTGGCGAATCGGCGCTGCGCCGCGCCCATCGCCGGGGTGGCGATTATCGGGGAGCGCGCAATCACCAGACCGAGCGCCGCCAGTTCCTCCATCGCCGCGCGCACCACTTGCCGCGGCGGGCCATATTGCCCGCAGTGCCGGTTGCTGCCCAACGCTATCAGATAATGGCTGCTCAAATGTCCTGCGCGATCCGGCCGTAGAGCTGCGGGCGGCGGTCGCGGAAGAAGCCCATGCCCGCCCGGTGTCGCGCCGCGCGCGCGAGATCGAGCCGCGCCGCCAACACGCCCGCTTCGCCCGCACCGAAGGATTCGACCAGATCGCCCCATTCGTCAGCGATGAAGGAGTGGCCGTAGAACCGCTGCGCGCCATCCTCTGGCCCCTCTACACCGATGCGGTTGGCGGCCACCACCGGCATACAATTCGACACCGCATGGCCGACCATCGCGCGCCGCCACATCCGGCTGGTGTCGAGATCGCTATCGTAAGGTTCAGACCCGATCGCGGTGGGATACATCAGCAGTTCCGCACCCTGCAATGCCATCACCCGCGCAGCTTCGGGATACCATTGGTCCCAGCAGATGCCGACCCCCACGCGGACGATCGCCCCGCCCTCACCCGGCACATCCCACACCTTGAAACCATCATTGCCGGGGCGGAAATAGTATTTTTCCTCATACCCCGGCCCATCGGGGATGTGGCTCTTGCGATAGGTGCCCATGATCCCGCCATCGGGGCCGATCATTGCCAGCGTGTTGTAATAGTGATGCCCGTCGCGTTCGAAGAAGCTGGTCGGGATCGTCACCTTGAGCCTTGCCGCGAGCGCCTGCATCGCGGTCACGCTGGGGTGCTCAAGCGTAGGGCGGGCGAGCGCAAACAGCGCCTCATCCTCCTCACGGCAGAAATAGGGGCCGCTGAACAGTTCGGGCGGCAGGATCAGCTGCGCGCCCTTGGCCGCGGCATCCTCCACCAGCGCGGCGACGGCGGCAATGTTGGCGGCTTCGTCCGCTGAACCAAGCGACAATTGCAGGGCGGCGACGGTGATGGATGTCATGCCGCCGCCCCTACATGATTACTTTGCTTTCTTGAACAAGAGAGTCATGCGGTCGCTTTCGCCCAGATCTTTCAGGTCTTCGCGCTTGGTCGTCAGCACCGGGGGCATTTCCCACACGCCGCGTTCATGATCGGCGGTGTCCTTGGGGTTGGCGTTGATCTCACTCGCTGCGACCAGTTCAAACCCGTGCAGGCGCATGAAATCCACCACGTCCTGTTGTTTGAGATAACCGCGCGTGCCGTTGGCGTAAGACCACGGCGCATCCGCTTTGGCGCGGTGCTGAACGATGCCGATCATGCCATCATCCTTGAGCAGATCGCGCATCGCGCGGATTTCAGCAGCGGCAATTCCCGCCCGGGTGATGCCGTGCAGCCCGCGGATCACCAGAATGCGATCAAACGTGCCCTTTTGTTCATCGGGAACGGCATCCAGCGTGACAGCAGTGAACTTATCAGCGGCAAGCCCGGTATAGCTTGCAACCTCATCGCCAAAGCCCGCCGCCTGAACGCGGATACGCTCCTGCCGCTCGGGATCGCTGGTCGCCAGCCGGGGGTTGGCATAGATGCCGACCAATTCGCCTTCGCCGCCCAGATAATGCCCCAGCAGGCGCGAATACCAGCCGCCGCCGGGGGCATATTCACCCACCTTCATGTGCGGGGCAACGTGGAAGAACGCGAGCGTTTCGGCCGGGTGGCGGTACGCATCGCGCGCGCGGTCTTCGGCGCGGGTTGGATGGTTGATCGCGCCCGACAATGCCTCGGCATGATGCTTGAGGAACATCGCCGACATCTCGTCGGGTGACATGTCCTTGTGCATCTTCGCCACGTCTTCCTTCCCGCCGTGGTGATCGGCAATGGCGGGTGCGGCGATGGCAAGGCCGCTCGCAGTGGCGAGGGCAAGGATCAGTTTGTTCATGGTGGAATTCTCCCTTGGGAACGCTTCGTAACCGGAACACACCAGTGGCATTTCCGATCCGTCACCCTATCTCTGGCAGAAATCAGCGGAGATTTCGAGTGAGCAATTTGGAAACGATTATTGTCGCAGGCGGATGCTTCTGGTGCACCGAGGCGGTGTTCCGCGATGTGGTGGGCGTGAGCGAGGTCGAAAGCGGCTATATCGGCGGAACCAAGGCGAACCCGACCTACAAGGAAGTATGCACCGGCGCGACCGGCCATGCCGAGGCGATCCGGGTAACGTTTGATCCCCACGCGATCAGCCTTGGCGAGATGTATGACGTGTTTCTGGGCACGCATGATCCGACGCAATTGAACCGCCAGGGCGGCGATGTCGGCACGCAATATCGCAGCGCGATCTTTCCGCTATCGGACGAACAGGGCGGCGAAGCGAAAGCGGCAATCGGGCGCTGGAATGCCGAGAACGGCAAGTTGGCAGTGACCTCGATCGAAGGCCTGTCGGGCGGCGCGCAGACCTGCGAATGGTATCCGGCGGAGGATTACCATCAGGAATACTGGGACGGCGAAGGCCAGCGCAACCCCTATTGCCTCGCAGTGATCCCGCCCAAGATCATGAAATTACGTAAGAGTTTTGCGGATAAGGTGAAGGGGTGATTCTCCACCTTTCGTCTTCCCGGGCTTGACCCGGGATCCCGCTTTCTTTGTCGGCCTCAAGGCAGCGGGACCCCGGCTCGGGGGCCGGGGCGACGATGGGTTATGATTTCACCCACCGCCCCACGAAAAATCCGTCCAGCCCGCCTTCGTCCGCCAGCATCCCCGGATGGGTGCGCAGCCAGCCTTCGGCGGTGGGGGTGAGGCCTGCGGGCAGTTCCTCCGGCGTAATCGGCTTGGGCGCGAGGCCGCAATTGGCGTCAATCCACGCGGCCTGCTGCTCGCCCTCCTCCGCCTCCAGCGAGCATACCGCATAGACCAGCACCCCGCCGGGGTTGAGCCATTCCGCTGCCTTGGCGGCAAGGCTGCGTTGCAGGTCGACCATTTCGGGTATTTGCCGCGCGCCAATCCGGTGCAGCACATCGGGGTGGCGGCGGCAGGTGCCGGTCGCGGTGCAGGGCGCGTCGATCAGGATCGCATCGAAGCGGTGCTTCGGTTCCCACACCAGCGCATCGGCGCGCACGGGGGAGGCTTTCAGCCCGGTGCGTTTGAGGTTGTCTTTGAGCAGTTCCAGCCGCCGTTTGCTCATGTCGAGCGCGGTGACGTTCCACCCGGCCGCCGCCAGTTGCATGGTCTTGCCGCCCGGCGCGGCGCACAGATCAAGCGCGTGCTTGCCAGCCCCCACACCCAGCAATCGCGCCGGGATCGAGGCGGCGAGATCCTGCACCCACCAATCGCCCGCCTTGAAATCGGCAAGGCTTTCGACCGCCGCGCCGCGCGGCAGGCGGACATGGCCCGGCGCCAACGTCACCCCGCCCATCGCAACGCTGCGGGTTTCGGTTTCGGCAGCGTCTTTCAACGCCAGATCGAGTTCGGGCGGGAAGGCGAGGCCGGGGGCGATGGCGGCTGCGCGTTCCTCGCTCCAACGGGCGACGACCGATTCGGGCAAGGTGGGCGCATCGGGCAGCACGCTCACACCCGGCTTCACCCCCCCGGCCTTCATCAACGTGGAGAACACGCCATGCGCCAAGCGGCGCGGCCCGCCTGCCAGCAGCGGCAGCCCGGTGGCGATCACCGCGTGCGGCGGGGTGTCCAATCGCAGCGCCTGCGCCAGCATGATCCGCAGCACCATCCGTGCCTTGGCATCATCGGGCAGGCGTTGTTTGGTGACGCTGTCGATCAGCGCATCAATGTCAGTCAGCCAGCGCAGGGTCTCACTCGCAATCGCGCGGGCGAGCGCACGGTCGGGCGCGGTGCGAATAGAGCTGAGCGCCGCGCCTTCGGCGATTTCCAGCGTCTCCCCCCGGCGCAAAACCGCATCAAGCAAACGAAGCGCAGCGCGGCGCACGGGAAGTCCGGGGGTGGTGGGCATGGGCGGCCCTTAAAGCATCGCGCGGAAAAGTGGGAACCGGTTTTTCGCCTACAGCGATGCTGGCCCAAAAGGACGTATTGAAACCAAGCGCCAGCACGCGCATTTGGGTGACATGACCAAGCAGAAATCCGACGCTGCCAAGCAGTTCACCAAACCCGCGCATTGGACCAACGACCCGGTGCCTGCGCCCAAACAGGTCGATCCGCTGAAGGGTGAACCGAAGGAACTCTCCCCCACCCGCTACGGCGATTGGGAGAAAGACGGCATCGCGTGGGATTTCTAGTAAACTTCGTCATTGCGAGGAGCCGAAGGCGAAGCAATCCAGTTTCGGGCCTCGGCGTAAATGGCGCGGGCGGATCATGGATTGCCACGTCGTCTCCGGCTCCTCGCAATGACGAATGCCACCTTAGCCTAGACCCCCGCTAGACCCCCTCTTGCCAATGTTTCACGTGAAACAATTTATAACGGTTTGAATTTTACCTTCAGCCCATCCTTGGGCTGCGGGATCGGCCAGTCCTGCCACGCCGGAGCATAGCCAGCCTCAACTTCAATCCGATAGCGTTGCAGCAATTGGGCGAGCAGAATCTTGACCTGCATATAGGCAAAATGCAGCCCCAGGCACATATGCGCCCCGCCGCCAAACGGCACCCAGGCGTATTTGTGCCGCGCGCGCACCTGTTCGGGGGTAAAGCGCATGGGATCAAAAACGGCGGGATTGTCCCAGTAATCGGCCGAATGATGGGTCCAGTGGATATTGATCCCCACCATCGCGCCCGCCGGGATGCGGTATCCGCCAAATTCAAATTCACGCAGCGCCCGGCGCGGCATCGAAGGCACCGGGGGGATCATCCGCAGCGATTCCTTGAACGCCATTTCGGTGAGTTCCAGCTTGGCCAGATCATCATAATCAAGACCGCGTGGATTGCCCTGCCCATCCGGCCCGCCAGTGACCGCGAAAATCTCCTCACGCAGTTTTTCCTGCCATGCGGGATTGGCGGCGAGGTGATAGATCAGCGATGTGGCCGATGATGTAATGGTATCATGCGCCGCCATCATCAGGAAGTTCATGTGATCGACCACTTCATCGACCGGCAGCAATGATCCATCTTCGCGGGTGGCGGTGGCGAATTGGCTGAACATATCCTGCCCGCCGCCCTGTTCGCGGCGGCGCAATGTTTCACGTGTAAAATAATCGACCAGAAACGCCCGGCCATCGACACCCTTTTTCATCTTGGTGAAAGGCAGCGGCTTGCGGATCGGCGCGACCGAGGCCTGCACCATATCGACGAAAGCGGCGTTGATCTTGTCCGCCTCCGGCCCCCACGGCAGGCCGATGAAACTGTCTGCAGCGAGATCAAGCGTCAGCTTCTTGATCGCGGGATAGAACCGCAAATCGCCCGCCCAATCCGCCACTTCGCGGGCAATCCCGCGGTTCAGCGCGCCCGAATAATGGCGCATCGGTTCAGGCTTGAAAGCGATCGACAGGGCGCGGCGATCAATCCGGTGGTGATCGAAATCCAGCAGCATCAGCCCGCGCGGGAACAGCTGGTCCAGTACCGGCCCCCAGCCCTGTTCGCTGGAGAAAATCTTGTCTTTGTTGAACAACAGCAGCTCGTTCGCCTCGGCCCCGATCAGCGCCACCTGCCACCCGCCGAACGCGCGGTTTTTATAAACCCGCCCGTGGGTATCGATCATCCGCTGCGCAAAGCCATGGGGATCAGCCAGCATGGTGAAGGTGTTGCCCACCACCGGCCAGCCCGCATCGCCGGGGATGTGGGCAAGGTCAGCTTCACTGAGGCGCCCCTCGCTCCAATCGCGCGGCGCATCGGCAAAGGGGGCATTGGCGGAATGCGGGGCGTCGGCAAGGGTGGCCATGGTCAGATCAGGCTCCGTATCGGGTTCGGATTAGCAACTGACCCTGATGTAAATAATCGCAGCGGTCAAATCCACCCCGAAAGCTCACGCCGGAGCATTGCTTCGACCATCGCAAGGCCTGAGTCCGAGGTGTTGAGGCAGGTAAGCACAGCATAATCCTCACCGCCCGCCTCGATGAATTCACGGCGGCCTTCCAATGCCAGTTCCTCCAGCGTCTCGACACAATCGGCGGCAAAGCCGGGGGCGGCGACGATCAGGCGTTTGGTGCCCTTCTGCCCTTCTGCGATCAGCGTGGTGTCGGTGGAGGGTTCAAGCCAGCGCGCCGGGCCAAAGCGCGATTGGAACGTGGTTTCAAACCTGACGCCCGCAAATTCAGGGCGCGCTGCCAACCGCTCGCGCAGCAGCCGCGCGGTTTTCTGGCAATGGCAATGATAGGGATCGCCCTTTTCCAGCGTTTGCAGCGGCATCCCGTGAAAACTCATCAGCATCACCTCAGGAGTAAAGCTGAGGGCTTGCACCTGCCGGGTCAGATCATCCGCCAGCGCACCCAGATAATCGGGGTGATCGTGATAAGGCGGCGCGAACCGCAGCGCCGGTTGCCAGCGCATTGCGCCGAGCACGCGGGCCACCTCGTCAAACACCGTCGCCGTGGTCGCCGCGCAATATTGCGGATACATCGGCGCAATCAGGATGCGATCACAGCCCTTGCCTGTCAGTTCGGTAATGCGCTGTTCGATCGAAGGGTTGCCATAACGCATGGCGTAATCGATCACGATATTATCACCGAACCGGGGTTCCATCACCTTGGCCATCGCCTCCGCCTGACGCGAAGTGATATCGGCCAGCGGCGATCCGCGCTCCGTCCATATCTTGGCATAGGCTTTCGCGCTTTTCTGCGGGCGGGTGTTGAGGATGATCCCGCGCAGGATCAATTGCCACACAATCGGCGGAATCTCGATCACGCGCCGGTCAGACAGAAACTGCTTGAGGTAGCGCCGCACCGAAGCCGGATCAGGCCCGTCAGGCGTGCCAAGGTTGACCAGCAAGACGCCGATCTGGCCGCTCGATACAGGGGGGTGGTCGCCCGGAAGGCGCTGGGTTTGCCAGGTCATATGCCGTCCGAAAGTAAGGGCAGGCGGCGCAGGCGCAACCCCGTCGCGGAAAACAACGCATTGGCAACCGCCGGAGGGGCCACCACCGCGCCCAGTTCGCCGGGATCGGCAGGCGGGGCTTCGCTGGCGATGAATTCAATTCGCATATCCGGGCAATCGGCCAGCACGGGCAGTCCCAGCGCTTCGTAATCGACCACTTCGGGCACACCGCCGCGCAGTTTGACCGGGTTGCCCAGCGCCGTGGCGATCCCGAACACCAGCCCGCCTTCAATCTGCTGGAGCGCGATGTCGTGATTGATGATCCGGCCAATATCCACCGCCGCCGACAGGCGCGTAACGCGCACCCCGCCTTCGCCTTGCCGCGCAGTGGCCACGCAGGCGATGCGCGCTGCCCCCGGCCCTTCGCCAATCCGTGCGCAGGCAATGCCCTGCCCGCTTTGGTTGGCCCCGCCATCCCATCCCGCCAGCTGCGCTGCGCGTTGCAAACACGCCGCCAGCCGCACATCGCCGCCCAGCATCGCCATCCTGAACGACAGCGGTTCACGCCCGTATTTCGCGGCGATTTCGTCGATGAAGCACTCAATCGCGAAGGTCGTCGGCCCATGGGCATTGCCGCGCACCCGCCCGACCGGCAGGCCGATGTCAACCGGGATATGCTCCACCAGCAGCGCAGGCAGCTGATAGGGCGGCACCGCACCTTCGCACGCCATCGCATCAGCCTGCCCGGAAGTTTCGCGGATCGCGGCCATGCTGGTGAGGTTGCCGAACAAACGCTTGCCAAATTCGCGCGCGGCGGACGGCGTCGCGATGCGTAGCCGCAGCGCATCAATCGCGCCGGGATCGGCCTGGGAAAGCTGCGCCCCGATCAGCAGCCATGCGGGCGCACGCGGGCGGCTGCGGATCATCTCGTCACGGCGGGGCCAGGTGAGTTGGACAGCGCGCGGCGCTTCCTTGGCAAGCTCGCGCGCGATCAGGGCGATTTCGATGGCGTGGTCATGTTCCAGCCGCGCATCGAAACTGCCGCCTGCGGGCATCGGGTATAGCGCCACGTCCTCAGTAGCGATGCCGATCGCGCGGGCGGCGGCAATGCGCGCCTGTTCGGGGGCCTGACTGGCGATCCACAGATCGAGCCGCCCGTCGGCATAGCGCGCGGTGGCGGTCGCGGTTTCGAGCGGGGCGGCATAGCCCGGCTCGACCTCGTAACGGCGCGCCATGTCCACGCGCTTCAGCGCCGCGCCGCCAAACCCGGTTTCGGCAATCGGAAAGGCTTCCCCGCCATCAAGCATGGTATCAAGACGGGCGGCGATTTCATTGCTGTTGACCGGTGAGGTCACTGCGAATCTGGGCTTCATCGCATTAAGCGCCTGATCCGCGCTCCACCATGTGTCGGCCGCAACCGCAAGCCAGCGTTTGGACTGGATGATCCCGGCCAACCCCTTGATCCCGGCAGCGGCATCGCGATTGAACCCGGTCAGTTCCGATCCATCGGCAGGCCCGTGGCGGATCGAGGCATAGACCATCCCCGGCAGCCGCACATCGCCGGCAAAGCGATACGACCCATCAACCTTGGACGGCAGATCAAGTCGGGGAAAGGCGGGGGCCGCGTCGGATTCGGCAGATAGCGGGGCTTCGCGCAAAGGTTCGGGGCGCAGCGGCGCGGGGTCGGGCGGAGTCCACGCGGCGGCGGCTTCGGCCAACTCGCCAAAGGTGGCGCGCCGTTCGCTATGCGAGACAAAGCCCTCTGCGACCTCGCATTCTTCCCAAGCTACGCCCCAGCGCGAGGCGGCCTCCTGCGCCAGCATCGCGCGGGCAGCGGCGGCAGCTTCGCGGCAGGGTAGTTCATAGGCTTCGATCGCGGTGCCAGCGGCGGTAGCGTTGAACCGCTGCGCCCCGGCAAATCGCTGCGCCATCAGGGCATCGGTGCTGGCAGACAGCCCGGCGGCAACGGGATCCCACAACGCGATCCATTTCTGCGCCAGCGGCACATTGGCATAGGCACCCGAAACCGGCGCAGGCTCCACGGCAATCTGCCGCCAGTCCGCGCCCAATTCATGCGCCACGATCTGCGGTAGCAGGGTGGTGATGCCCTGCCCCATTTCCAGCTGCGGCACCGCCACGGTGACTACGCCATCATTGGCGATCTTGAGCCATGCGCCGAACACCTGCTCGCCCTTCGCCGCCACCAGCGGGCTGGCATAGCTGCGCGGCATCAGCCACCATGCGATCAGCAGGCCGCCCCCCGCTGCTGCCCCTGCCAGCACACCCCGCCGCGAGACCTGCATCGCCTAGACCGCCCCTGTATCAAGCCAGCGCGCAAGACGCTGCGCAATCGCTGCAAATGGCGCGCCGACCTCGTCATCGCGGGCTGCCGGCGGCTCACCCGTGTCGCCCGCAATCCGCGTCGCCAATGTCAACGGCACCCGGCCCAGGAACGGGATTTCCAGTGCAGCGGCGAATTTCTCAACCCCGCCCTGCCCGAACGGATCGCTGATCTCGCCGCAATGCGGGCAGGCATAGCCCGCCATGTTTTCAACCAGCCCGATGATCGGCACATCGCCCTGTTCGAACAATTGCCCGGCACGCGCAGCGTCGATCAGCGCGAGATCCTGCGGAGTTGAAACGAGGATCGCGCCATCGGGTCGGTGGGCGGACAGCATCGACAATTGCACATCGCCGGTGCCCGGCGGCAGATCGACCAGCAGCAAATCGGTATCGCCCCATTCGGCATCGACCAGTTGCGCCAGCGCCTTTCCGGTCATCGGCCCGCGCCAAGCCAGTGCCTTTCCAGGCGCGACCAGGTGGCCCATCGATAGCACCTTGACCCCGTGGCGGCTGGCAATCGGCACCAGCTTGTCGCCTTCGACCGCAGGCTTGATCCCCTCGGTTCCCAGCAATTTGGGCTGCGAGGGGCCGTAAATGTCGCCGTCAATCACGCCCACCTTGCGCCCCATCCGCGCCAGCGCAACCGCAAGATTGGTGGTCAACGTCGATTTGCCGACCCCGCCCTTGCCCGACCCCACCGCGATCAAGCGGCGGCGGCGGCGTTCCCCCGTCAGCGCGATGCGCACGACGTCGACTTCAGCCAGCGGGGTTAGCGCGGCGGTGATCGCGCTTTCCAGTTCGGCGCGGGCGCTATCGGACAGGTCACCTGCCTCAGCCACAACCACCGCGCGGCGCGAAATGATCCGGGCCGATTGCAAACGCTGGTTGATTTCAGGCGGCAAAGCGGCGCGGATCAGCGCTTCTTCAGCTGTCGGTTCGCGGGATGGTTCGGGTGGTTTGCTCATCGCGGAACGCCTCTACCATCAAATTCACGCTGCCAACCCCTGTTTTTCGCCGCAGAGCGTGCCTATAACGGCATTATGCAAAGATTGGTCGGTTGGAGAGAACGTCTTGGTGTGGCCGCACGCGGCCTTGCCATGGCTGGCAAAAATAATCCGTGGGGCGGATCGGGCAAGGGCGATGAGCCCGGCAGCGATGGCGGCAGCGGTGCAGGCGGCAGCGGCGGGCCGGATGGCCCGCGCAATCCGTGGCTGCCCGGCGGGGGTGAACCTGGCAAGCGGCGCTCGGCCAGTATCGAAGATATCTTCAAGGGTCGCGGCCCCGAAGGCCCGCGCCGCGCGGGTGGTGGCCCCGGCGGCCCCGCTTTCCGCCTGCCAGAACGGCCCGGCGGCAAAAGCTGGCTTCCGGTCATTATCGGCTCAGTTGCATTGATCTGGGTCGCCGCAAGCAGCGTCCATTTCGTCCAGCCGGGCGAACAGGCGGTGGTCACATGGCTCGGCGGGAAATATTCGGACACGCTTGATTCGGGCACCAATTTCACCGCGCCCTGGCCGATCAACATGGTCGAAAAGGAAAACGTCACGCAGATCCGGTCGGAGGAAATTCCCGGCACCAACACCGAAAAACTGATCCTGACCGGGGATCAGAACCTGGTCGATCTGTCTTACGTGGTGCGCTGGAACATCTCTAACCTGACGCTTTACAAATATCAGCTGGCCGATCCGCGCAACGCGCTGCTTGAAATCGGCGAAGCCGCCATGCGCGCGGCAGTGGCGCGCAAGAAACTCGACGAGGTTCTGACCGGTGAAGGCCGCGCGGAAATCGAACAGGCGGTGCGCGAACGGATGCAGGCGCGGCTTGATGCCTATCGTTCGGGGATCACCGTGCAGGGCGTTGAAATCAACAAGACCGACCCGCCAAGCCGGGTTGAAGAAGCGTTCAAGGACGTGTCTTCGGCGCAGCAGGATGCCGATGCGGCGGTCAACCGCGCGCAGGCGATCGCCCAGCAAGTGCTGGCGCGGGCACAGGGTGATGCGAGCGAATTCAACAATATCTATGCGGAATATCGCCTCGCCCCCGAAGTGACGCGCCGCCGCCTGTATTACGAGACCATGGAATCGGTGCTGTCCAAGACCGACAAAACCATCGTCGAATCCGGCAATGTAACGCCCTATCTGCCGCTGCCCGAATTGCAGCGCCGGGCGCAGACCGCAGCCCAGCCGCCGCGGCCGCAAGGGGAATAACGCCATGAATGCTGTGTTTCAGAACTACAAAGCGATCCTGATCGCCGCCATCGTCATTCTGGTGGCGTTGCTGTCCAGCGTGGTGATCGTGCCCGAAACCCATCAGGCGGTGGTGATCCGCACCGGTCAGCCCGACCGGGTGTTCAACCAGTTCCGGCCCGAATTGCCCTACGGCCAGACCGGTGCGGGCATCAACTGGCGCATCCCGTTTGTCGAAGCGGTGCAGATGGTTGACCGCCGGGTGCTCGATCTCGACATGACCCGGCAACAGGTGCTCTCCAACGATCAGCAGCGCCTGCAGGTCGATGCCTATGCCCGCTATCGCATCATCGATCCGGTGCGGATGGTGGAGCGTGCCGGGACGGAAGAACAGCTCGAATCGCAATTGTTGCCGATCCTCACTTCGGTGCTGCGGCAGGAACTGGGGCGGCGGCCGTTTTCGGCGCTGATCAATGCCGAGCGCGGCACCGCGATGGCCAACATCACCCGCACGCTGGATACGCAGGCGCGCAATTACGGCGCGCAGGTGCTCGACGTGCGGATCAAGGCGGCAGACCTTCCCGAAGGTCGCCCGCTTGATGCCGCCTTCACCCGGATGGAAACCGATCGGCAGGAAGAAGCCGCCACCATCCGCGCTGCCGGGCAACGCGATGCGCAAATCACTCAGGCCGAAGCCCAGGCGCAGGCCGCGCGCATCTATGCCGATGCTTATGGAAAAGACCCGGAATTCTACGATTTCTATCGCGCCATGCAAAGCTATCGCCAGACCTTTCTGGCCGGGGAAGGCAACAGCGCGATGGTGCTTTCGGACGACAGCGAATATTTCCGCCAGTTCAGGGGGAAACGCTAACGCGTTCGACCAGGGGATGATCCTGAGCGCCGAATGTAATGTTGCGTTCAATCAGCGTTCAGGCCCGAAAGGTGCATTTGGGGCAATCCAGCCATCTGTTCGGCTGGCCCCGTTGACAGTGTAAGGAACGTAGCGACCCCCGCGCGTTCCTGCTTGATGATAAGGACCAAGAGGACGTGAAGAACGTGCGCTATGTATACGGACTGTCGAGCGCGCTGCTGGTCGGCGGCGCTGCCATTTCGCTGATCACCGGAACGCCGCTGGGCGCGCAGGTGGCGCAGAATGATGATGCGGTGATGGACCGGGTGGTGCCGATTGAAGGTGCCCCTGTCAGCTTTGCCGATCTCACCGCGCAATTACAGCCTGCGGTGGTCAATATTGCCACGCGCCAGCGGATCGAGGTTGCCAATAACCCATTCGCTGGGACACCCTTTGCCGACCTGTTCAGCCGCCGTCAGGGCGGCGGCGGTCAGCCGCAAACGCGTGAGGCGCAGTCGCTGGGGTCGGGCTTCATTATTTCGGCCGATGGCTTTGTGGTGACCAATAATCACGTGGTCTCCCCCGATAGCCGCGCCAAGCTGGAATCGATCACCGTTACCTTGCCCGATGGCACCGAATACGAAGCCGAACTGGTCGGCGCTGATGCCGCATCCGATCTCGCGGTGCTCAAGATCAAGGCCAACCGATCCTTCCCGTTCGTGACCTTCGGCGATTCGAGCGCGGCGCGCGTGGGTGATTGGGTCGTGGCAATCGGCAATCCGTTCGGCCTTGGCGGCACGGTGACCAGCGGGATCATTTCCGCAGTCTATCGCAACACCGGCCAGGGCGGCGCTTATGACCGCTATCTCCAGACCGATGCCAGCATCAACCGCGGCAATTCGGGCGGGCCGCTGTTCGACATGCGCGGCAATGTGATCGGCATCAATAATGCAATCTTCTCGCCTTCGGGTGGCAGCGTCGGCATCGGCTTTGCGATCCCCGCTGAAATCGCCGCGCCGATCGTCGAGCAACTGCGCGACGGGCGCGAAATTCAGCGCGGTTATCTCGGCGTCGGCCTCCAGCCGATTGATGAAGACTTCGCCGAATCGCTCGGTCTGCCCAAACGGCGCGGCGAATTGGTGCAGACCGTGCAGGATGATAGCCCGGCAGCACGCGCGGGTTTGAAGCCCGGCGACATCGTCACCAAGGTCGACGGCAAAGACGTGACTGGGGAACAGACGGTATCCTTCCTGGTCGCCAATATGGAACCCGGCGCGCAGGTGCCGGTCGAATTGCTGCGCGATGGCAAACGCCTCGCACTCAACGTCACGCTCGGAAAACGCCCAAGTGAAGCGGAATTGCAGCAGCAGACTCAGACTTTCGATCCCGATTCCGAAGAGCCGATGGCACCGGGCGCCTCGAACGAGACGATCGAACAGAAGTTGGGTTTGCAGGTGATTCCGATGACCGCAGCGATTGCCCGCTCGCTTGGCGTGCCGGCTGAAACGCAGGGCGTGGTGATCGCAGCGGTTGATCCCAATGCCGACGCGGCGCGCAAGGGTCTGCGGCGCGGAGACATCGTCCTGTCGGCCAATTATCAGGCGGTTGCCTCAGTCGAAGCGCTGGCGGAGCAGGTCAAGGCTGCCGCGACCGAGGGGCGCGAGGCGATCCTGCTACGCGTCCAGCGCCGCACGCAGCCTCCGGCGTTCTTCCCGATCCGACTGCGCTGATCGGTTGATATCGCAAAACAGAAAGGGCGCCGGGAGCAATTCCGGCGCCCTTTTTTATCATAACTCAGGCGGTGGACGGCGCGGGGCTGACGGGCGTGGGATTTCGCCGCCGGTGGCTTCTTCAAGGAAATCCTGGCTGGCCGCAGGGGGTGCAGCAGGCCCGCGCTCACCTTCGATCCCGAATGGGCTGGGCGCAGGTTCACGCCGCCCCGGCTCGACCAGATTGCCCTGTTCGTCGATGTAGTAATAATCGTCAGGCTCGCCAAACAACGCCTCTTCATCGGGTTCGAGCTGCCATTCGGGCAGTTCGAGCGTGATGTCGAACTCCTCAACCGGGCGATCCTTGACGGCATAGCGCATATAGGCGGCGAACGCCTGCGCGGGGGCGCGCCCACCCTGCAGGCCCGCCACCGGCTTGGCATCATCGCGGCCCATCCATACGCCAGTGGTGATTCCGCTGGAAAAACCGATGAACCAGCCATCCTTGTTCGATGAAGTGGTGCCGGTCTTGCCCGCCACTGGCCGCCCGATCTGCGCCGCACGGCCAGTGCCGGTCTGCACTGCGGCTTGCAGCAGATCGGTCGCCCCGGCGACCACGTAATCGGGCACCTGCTGCACCTTGCGCGGTTCGTCGCGGCGATAGAGCACATCGCCGCTCGCGCCTGTGACCTTGGTGATGCCATAGGGCTGCACCGCGACGCCCTTGGCAGAGATCCCGGCAAAGGCCTGCGTCATTTCGATCACGCGCACTTCGGATGAACCGAGCACCATCGAGGGGTAAGTCGCCACATCCGAGCTGATCCCGAACCGCCGCGCCATCGACGCAACCGTGCCAAAACCGACTTCGTTGCCCAACTGGGCTGCGACCGTGTTGATCGAAAAGGCGAACGCGGTGCGCAGATCGGTTTCGCCGACATTGCGCCCGTTCGAATTGCGCGGGCTCCACCCGTCAATAGTCACCGGCGTATCGACCACTTTATCTTCCGGCGTGTAGCCCGCTTCCAGTGCGGCGAGATAGACGAACAGCTTCCACGCCGACCCGGGCTGGCGCATCGCGGTGGTAGCACGGTTGAAATTGCTGGCGACGTAATCTGTGCCGCCGACCAGCGCGAGGATCGCTCCGTCGCGGTCAAGGCTGACCAATGCGCCTTGCGCGCCGCTGGGTGTGTTGGCCTCGATCGCGGCGGTCGCGGCGCGCTGCATTCCGATGTCGAGCGTGGTCCACACCTCAATCGGTTCGTAGGTTTCGGGCAGGATGATATCGAGCTGCGGCAGCACCCAATCGGTGAAATAGCGCACCGAATTCTGCCCCGCCTGCTGTTTCAACTGCACCGCGCTGACATCGACCCTGGCCTGATCGGGGGTGATATAGCCCTGTTCGCGCATTAGCCGAAGCACCACCTGGGCACGGTCAACCGCGGCCTGCACATCGGCGGTGGGGGAATAATGGCTCGGCGCTTTGACCAATCCGGCGATTATTGCGGCTTCGGCAACGCTCAGTTCGGTGGCCGGGTGGCTGAAGAACTTGCGGCTGGCGCTGTCGATCCCATAGGCCCCGCCGCCGAAATAGACTTTGTTGAGATAGAGTTCGAGAATCTGCTGCTTGGAGAATTTCCATTCGAGCGCCATCGCCAGCACCGCTTCGCGCGCCTTGCGGTCGAATGACCGGTTGTTGTTGAGGAACAGGTTGCGCGCCAGCTGCTGCGAGATTGTCGAGGTGCCGCCGATCCGGTCATCCCCGGTCATCCCTTCGATAATCGCGCCGGTCAGGCGCACCGGGTCAACCCCGAGATGCGAATGGAACCGCTTGTCCTCGACCGCGATCATCGCGTTGGTCATGTTTTCGGGAATCTCATTATAATCGAGCCATTCGCCAAAGCTTGGCCCAAGTTCGACCAGTTCGCGCCCGTCGCGCGCGCGCACGACAATGGTCTGCCCCGGCTGGGTTGCCTTGAGCGCGGCGTAGCTGGGCAGCGATTGCGCCGCGAACCCGACCGCAAAGGCGAGAAATACCAACCCCAGCAGCGCCAACGCGCCGCCCCACAACATCCCGCGTTTGAACCAGCGGCGCAGACGCGAAGGCGGCGCATTGTCCGGCTTGCGTGCTGCCGCGGGTGCCGACCGCTGCGCCGCCGCCCGGCGCTTTCCGCGCGCGCCCCTGTCCTGCAATCGCTCACCCCTTTTTGACATGGCCTGTGCCCATTTGATGCCCACCGGTCAGGGGCGGAAACGCGCGCCATGCATAGGCGAGTTGTAACCGGGGGTGAACCTGCGTCTGCAAAACTCTCCCCGGTTGGCCGCGCGGCCTCATTCCTCTGCCGGGGTAAAAATCAGCGCGGCGGAGTTGATGCAATACCGCAGCCCCCCCTGTTCGGGCGGGCCATCGGGAAAGACATGGCCGAGATGCCCGCCGCACTTGCCGCAGCGTACTTCGGTGCGGATCATGCCGTGGGCGGTGTCGCGGTGTTCCTCGACCACCTCGCCATCGGCGGGCTGAGTAAAGGCGGGCCAGCCGCAGCCGGAATTGTATTTGGCGGTGCTGTAGAACAGCTGCGTGCCGCAGGCGGCGCAATGATATTCGCCTTCATCGTAAAACTTGTCATATTCGCCGGTGAAGGCGCGTTCGGTGGCCGCTTCGCGCAGCACATGATACTGCATCGGCGAAAGGCGTTCGCGCCATTCGGCATCGGTCAGGCTACGGGGATCGTCAGTCATAGCGGCACCTCTTGATAGCTCACCCGTCCAGCAGCGCATAATGCGGCGGCGGTTTGATCGCGTCCATCCGCTCGGTCAGTAGCGGGCGGAAGCTCGGGCGGCTTTTGAACACCGCATACCAGCCGCGCGATTGTTCGTGGCCCGTCCAGTCGATCCCGCCGAGATAATCCGCGACCGAAATCTGCGCGGCAGCGGCCAGATCCGCGAGGCTCATGGTCGAACCCGCTACCCACGGGCGGTTGTCGATCAGCCAGTCGAGGTAATCCAGGTGCCCGTGGGCCAGCTTCATCGCATTGCGCAACGCACCGCTATCGGGCGGCTGGCGCAAGATGCGCTTCCTCATCCGTTCTGACAGCAGCGGCGCGGTGACATCGGCGTAGAAATTCTCGTCAAACAGCGCCACCAAACGGCGGATTTCGGCGCGCTGCGTGGCCGAGCCGTTGATCATCGGGCTGCGTTCGACCACCTCTTCGAAATATTCGGCAATCGCCCTGCTATCGGGAATGATGATGTTCTTGTCCCGATTGACGATCACCGGCGTGCGTCCAGCGGGGTTCAAGTTGAAGAACATGTCCGATGCCGCCCAGGGATCTTCGCGCACCAGATCATAGGCGACGTTCTTTTCGCCCAGCAGCAGACGGATCTTGCGGCTGAAAGGGCACAGCGGGAATTGATAAAGGAGCCACATGGTGCCGCGTTCCTTGCCGCAATTTTTAACGCAAATCCATGCCCTGCACCCGGTAACCGGGGAGTAATCAGACGCCAGAGGATTCCAGCATCAGCAGGCAGGTCGGCATGATCTTGTGCACCTCATCATTGGTGATCAGCGCCTGCGCCTCGTCCTTGGCAAGCTGGGTGATCCCGGCGCGATCCAGCCCGCTGGCATCCATCAGCTGCGCCATTGTCAGCACGAAGAATTCGCGGCCCCGCGTGCTCAGATCAGGCCATTGCTGCGCCGCCACATCGCTGTTCGCCTGCCCGTTCGCCACCACCGCAAACGCCGCTGCACAGCGCAACAGCGCGCGGTTTTCCTGAGAAAGGACGGGAGACTGGGCGGGGGCAGCCTGCAGCATGAGCGCAGCGGCGAGAAGCGAAGTGAGCATAGGCCACCCTATGCACCGCGATATGAACCTGATGCTACCGAAATCCGCATTGCTGCAAGCGTAAATCCGTCCTAATCCGCAACTTGTCTTATAAGAGGAGACTCCAAAATATGTTCAGTCACATAATGGTTGGCACCAACGATTTTGACCGTGCCAAGGCGTTTTATGATGCCGTGCTGGCCACGCTCGGCGCAGGGCCGGGAATGGTCAACGTCGCCGCCACCGGGCACAAGCGCGCGTTCTGGATGCACAATGGCGGGATGTTCTCGATCAGCCAGCCGATCAACGATGCCCCTGCCTGCGTCGCCAACGGCTCGACCATCGGCTTCGCCTGCGACAGTCTGGAGCAGGTAAAGGCCTTCCACGATGCCGCCGTTGCAGCGGGCGGCACGTCGATCGAAGACCCGCCGGGCCCGCGAGTCGGCGCGATGGGGACGATGAACCTCGGCTATGTGCTCGATCTTGATGGTCACAAGCTGTGTATGTTGCACCGCGCGTGATGATCTTACCGGCTTAATTCAAACACCGCGAATTCGGCGCGCCAGTTCGCTGCTGGCGCGCCGATTTCGCTTTCATTGGCAAAGAACCACGCACGTTCGATCCTCGCGCCTTTTTCCCGCGCCAGATCGCGGAAATCCTCCACCGTCACATGGTGGATGTTCTGCGTCTCGTACCAACTGACCGGCAAGGCGCGCGTGACCGGCATCCGCCCGCCGAACATCAGTGCCGCGCGGGTGCGCCAGTGGGCAAAGTTGGGGAAGGAAACAAACGCCCGCCGCCCGACGCGCAGCAGCTCATCGAGGATCAGATCGGGCCGGGTCGCGGTTTGCAACGTCTGGCTGAGGATCGCGTAGTCAAACGCCTTGTCGGGATATTCGGCCAGATCGACATTGGCATCGCCCTGCACCACCGATAGCCCGCGCGCAACGCAGCGTTCCACCAGCGCGCCGTCCAGCTCCATCCCGCGCGCATCGCATCCGCTGACGCTTTGGAGTTCCGCCATCAACGCGCCGTCGCCGCAGCCGATATCGAGCACCCGGCTGCCGGGTGCGACATGGGCGGCGATAGCGGCCAGATCGGGTCGGAGCGTCATTCGATGAACCCCTTAACCACCCGATCACACTGATCGTGGGGGAGCAGGAAACTGTCATGCCCATGGGCTGCGCTGAGTTCGACAAAGCTGACCTTCGCGCCCGCGGCGTTGAGCGCGTGGACGATGTGGCGGCTTTCCGCAGTGGGATACAGCCAGTCGGTATCAAAGCTGATCAGGCAGAAGCGCGCCTGCGTCCCGGCAAAGGCGTTGGCGAGCTTGCCGCCATGTTCCTCGGCCAGATCGAAATAATCCATCGCGCGGGTGATGTAGAGATAGGAATTGGCATCGAAGCGCCGCGTAAACCCGCTGCCCTGATAGCGCAGATAGCTTTCCACCTGGAATTCGGCATCAAAGCCGAAACCCTTGGCCTCACGATCCTGCAAGCGTCGCCCGAACTTTTCGGTCAGCCCAGCCTCGGACAGGTAGGTGATATGCGCCGCCATCCGGGCGACGGCGAGGCCATTATCGGGCCGCGCCTCGCTGGCGTAGTAATCGCCGCCCGCCCACGCCGGATCGGCCATGATCGCCTGACGCCCAACCTCGTGAAACGCGATATTCTGTGCCGAATGGCGCGCGGTTGACGCCAGCACCAGCACCCGCGCGGCGCGTTCGGGCCAGTTGGCGGCGAGGCTCAATGCCTGCATCCCGCCCATCGATCCGCCCACCACGGCGTGGAGTTGCGCGATCCCCAGCCCATCAAGCAGCGCCACCAGCCCGCGCACCATGTCGCGGATGGTGATGACGGGGAAGCGCATCGCATAGGGCTGCCCATCGGGCGCGATGCTGGAGGGGCCAGTTGATCCCATGCAGGAACCGATCACATTGGCGCAGATCACGAAATGGCGGTTGGTATCGATCGGCTTGCCGGGGCCGACCATGCGTTCCCACCACCCCGGCTTGCCGGTGATCGGGTGTGCGCTGGCAAGATATTGATCCCCGGTCAGCGCATGGCACACCAGCACCGCATTCGACGCATCGGGCGCAAGCGCGCCATAGGTCTGATAGGCAATCTGCGCGCCGTCGAGCGCCTGCCCGCTATCGAGCGGCAGGGGCTGGGGGATCTGAAATACAAGCGAAGGGTTCAACACGTGGCACTTAACCGAACAAGGGGCAGTGCTTCGACAAGCTCAGCACGAGCGGATTAATTTTGAGGTTAGCCCCATAACCGCTCACCCTGAGCTTGTCGAAGGGCTGTTTTTCTTTAATCGGGCTTGCGATGACAACCAAACCTCAGCCCAAACTCTGGATCGCCCAGATCCACGCCTATCAACCGGGCGCATCGCGCTCGGCCAGCGGCACGCCGCTGGTCAAGCTGTCCGCCAATGAAAACCCGCTCGGCTCCAGCCCGGCGGCGCTGGCGGCGCTGGCAATGCCGCATATCGCCGCCGATTATCCTGATCCCGATGCGCGGGCGCTGCGCGAAACCATCGCGGCGTTGCACGGGCTTGATGCCGACCGGATCGTGTGTGGTGCGGGTTCGGGCGAATTGCTGCAATGCGCGGTGCAGGCCGTGGCCGGGCCGGGGGATGAGGTGGTGTTTTCGCGCTATTCCTTTTCGCTTTACCCACTGCTGGCGCACCGGGTCGGCGCGGTTCCGGTGTTTGCGGATGATGCAGCCTATGCCGCGTCGGTCGACAAGCTGATCGCCGCCGTCACGCCGAACACCAAGGTCGTGCTGCTCGACAACCCCAACAACCCGGTTGGCACCTTCCTGCCGCCTGCCGAAGTGGCGCGGCTGCACGCGGGCCTGCCGCCGCAGGTGCTGTTGGTGGTGGATGAAGCATACGCCGAATATGTCGACCCCGCGCATCAGCACGCGGCATTTGATCTGGCGGCAGCGCATGACAACGTGCTGGTCACGCGGACATTTTCCAAGGCTTACGGACTTGCATCGGAACGCGTGGGCTGGGCGACCGGCGCGCCGGAGCTGATCTACCTCATCAACCGGCTGCGCGGGGCGTTCAATGTTTCCACCAGCGGGCAGAAGGCAGCGATTGCGGCGCTCGGCGATCAGGGTTTCGTCGCCGCCAGCCGCGCCCACAACGCGGCGGAACGCGCGCGGTTTTGCGATGCTATCGCCGCGCTGGGCAATCACGGCCTGACCGCCTCCCCCAGCGAGGCCAATTTCGTGCTGGTGCATTTCGGCGGCGGTGTGACCGCCGCAGCCGCACTCACTGCGCTGGCCGACGCGGGATATGCGGTGCGGCATTTGCCCGGACAGGGCCTGCCAGACGCGCTGCGCATTACCATCGGCACGGCGGACGCCATGACCGGCGTGATCGCCGCCTTGCGCGCCCTGTGCGGAGAACCGGCGTGACGATCGAACGCGTCGCGATCATCGGGCTGGGGCTGCTCGGCGGTTCGATCGGGCTCGCCGTGCAGGCGCGCGGGCTGGACATTGCCACCACCGGCTGGGACCGCGACCCGCAGGTGCGCGCCAAGGCGGCGGAGCGCGGGCTGGTGGGCCGGGTATGCGATACCGCCGCTGAGGCCGTTGCCAGTGCCGATCTTGTCATCCTCTGCGTGCCCGTTGGCGCGATGGGCGATGCGGCGCGCGAACTTGCCCCCGGCCTTTCCCCCCACGCGATCATCAGCGATGTCGGCTCGTCCAAGGAAGCCGTGGCAGACGCGCTCTCCGCCGCATTGCCGGAGGCCTGCATCATCCCTGCCCACCCCGTCGCAGGCACCGAACAGAGCGGGCCGGAGGCGGGCTTTGCCACGCTGTTCGCGGGCCGTTGGTGCATCATCACCCCGCCCGATGGCGTCGACCCGGCGGCGCTGGCGGCGCTTTCGGACTTCTGGGCGGCGCTCGGCTCGAAGGTCGAACTGATGGACGCCGCGCACCATGATCTGGTGCTCGCCGTGACCAGCCACATCCCGCACCTGATCGCCTACACGATTGTCGGCACGGCGAGCGATCTGGAGGATGTCACCCAAAGCGAGGTGATCAAATATTCCGCCGGGGGCTTCCGCGACTTCACCCGCATCGCCGCGTCCGATCCGGTGATGTGGCGCGATGTATTCCTGACCAACAAAGGCGCGGTGCTGGAGATGCTGGGGCGCTTTTCCGAAGACCTCACCGCGCTGCAACGCGCGATCCGATCAGGCGACGGGGATACGCTGTTCGATCTGTTCACCCGCACCCGCGCGATCCGGCGGCAGGTGATCGAACAGGGGCAGGATGATGAGCGGCCCGATTTCGGACGTGGGCACGGGGAATAGGGGGCACGGGGAATAGGGGGCACGGGGAATAGACGCCCGCTCCCTCATTCCTGCGCCTCCTTCCGGCCCGCCTGTTGGAGACACATGTTACACTGTCCAGAAGCAGAAAAATCCGCCGCCCCGCGCCGGCCGCCACAGGGCGGTTTTGCGGGATGGCGAAGGCGGATTTCGGACGGTTCATGCAGGCCACGCTGACAGGTCGCGCCAGAGTAGGAAAGCAGGTCGGCTTGGCGAGCCTTCGCGATAAAAGCCGCCATTCGGGGAATGGCGCCGAACTAGACATCCGCGAAAGGAACTGACGACCCGACAGCTGCCCCATGCTGGATCAGATCGCCGAAAAGCGCTCGATATCCTTGATCCTGCCTGACACAACCAATTCGTCGTCGGGGAAGATGATCGTGTCGGGCACAGCATGAATAAACGCCTCACCCGCACGCTTCACGCCCACAACAGTGACATCATATTTCTTGCGACATGCGCTGGTCACCAGCGGCAGGCCGATTATCGGCTCGGGAGCGCGAAGGCGCGCAATCGCGAACTCATCGCCAAAGGCGATGAAATCCAGCAGCCGCTCGTTAAGCAGATGCGCGACCCGTTCGCCCATGCGCTGTTCGGGGAACACGACATGGGTCGCGCCGATGCGTTCGAGGATCCGCGCGTGCTTCGCATTGCTCGCCTTGGCCCAGATGTTGGTGAGGCCCAGATCGGCGAGCGCCAGCACCGTCAGCACGCTAGCTTCGATATCGCTGCCGATCGCGACCACCGCCGCCTCGAAATCAGCGACACCCAACTGCCGCAGCATATCACCATCGGTGCAATCGGCCTCGACCACCTTGGTGAGGTCTGCTGCATATTCCTGCACCAGGTGGGGATCGCTATCCACCCCCAGCACTTCGCTGCCCATGTTGGTGAGCGTCCGGGCAACCGCGCCGCCGAAGCGGCCAAGGCCCACGACCAGAACGGGTTTGCGCTTGTCAGCCGACAATGAGATTCTCCTTGGGATAGCGATAGGGCCGCGGCGGCCGTCCTACGGCAAGCGCGGTGGCGACGGTTATTGTTCCCACCCTGCCGATGAACATCAACAGCACGAGCACCACCTGCGCGGATGGCGGCAGATCGGCGGTAATGCCGGTAGACAGGCCGACGGTGGCAAAGGCGGAGATGCACTCGAACAGGATCGTGGGAAGGGGCAGCGTGGTGATCGCGGAGATGTAAGTGGCGGCGACGAAGATGATGCCGCCCGCCAGCGCGGTCACGGTGAGCGCCTGCCGCTCAATCTCGCTGCCGAAGCGGCGGTCGAACAATCCGGCATCGCGGCGGCCCAACACTTCGGACAGGACGATCGCGAACAGCACGATGAAGGTCGTTACCTTGATCCCGCCCGCTGTGCCCGCACTGCCGCCGCCAATGAACATGAGGAGGTAATTTACCATCAGCGTCTGATCGTGGAACGCGCCCACATCGACGCTGTTGAAGCCGGCGGTGCGCGGCATCACCGAATGGAACGCGGCATTGAGCAGCTTGCTTCCCACGCCCATCGGGCCAAGCGTTGCCGCATTGGTCCATTCCATCGCCAGGATTGCGACAAAGCCCAACGCCAGCAGAGCGGCTGTGCCGTAGACGGTAATCTTGGAATGAAGCGACCACCGCTTCCACGCGAACCGCTTGTCGCGCAAATCCTGCATCACCGGAAAGCCGAGCGCCATCAGGATCACAGCGAGCATGATTGGCACCAGGATCACCGGATCGGACTGATACCCCATCACGCTGTCGGCATGGGTAGAGAACCCAGCATTGTTGAAGGCGCTGACCGCATGGAACACCCCGTGCCATATCGCGCTGCCCACACTCATATCGTAACTTGCTGCCATGCGCAGCGCGAGGATTGTGGCCACCGCCGCCTCGACGATAATCGTGATGGTGAAAACCAGCTTCAGCACAGATAGCGCATCGCCGCGTTCAAGCCGTCCGCGCTCAACCTGCGTGGCCATGCGATCATGCAAGCCAAAGCCGCGACCGGCGATCAGGCCAAACAGGGTTGCCGCCGTCATGATCCCAAGTCCGCCTATCTGAAACATCAACAGGATCGCGGCTTGCCCAAAAGGTGACCAGTAGGTACCCGTATCGACCACCACCAGCCCGGTGACGGCGATCGCCGAAGTTGCTGTAAACAAGGCTGTCAGTAACGGCGCCCGGGTGCCGTCAGCGGTAGCAATCGGCAGGCTTAGCAGCACAGTTCCCACAGCTATTGCGAGCAGAAAAAGGCTCGGCACCAGCCGGATCGGATTGCGCATTAGCTTCATCAGGGTGAATTGCCGACGAATCGTTCGGTAGGCAACAGCTTGGTGGAATTACCAGTGTGAGTATGGCAGCAATCGACCCACTTCCGGTCATCAGCGCCGCTGCCGTTCTCTCCCGACAGCGGACATGGCAGATGGAAACCTCACCTGTTCAGCGCGTTGATCGCGTCATGCACCCGCGCCTCGACCTCATCGCGCGGCAGGCCCGCGGGGATCGTCTCGCCGACCTTGTAGGTGATCCGCCCCGGGCGCTTGACCACGTGGTGATAGGCCGCCCCGCTATCCACCGCGATCGGCACCACCGGCAGGCGCAGCAGTTTGTAAAGCCCGGCAAACCCCGCCTGCAACCCCGGCCGCGTGCCTTGCGCCACGCGCGTGCCTTCGGGGAAGATCACCAGCGGACGCCCTTCTGCCACGCGCTGCTTTGCCACGGCGAGCATTTCGCGCAAAGTCTTCGCCCCCTTGTCGCGCGCCACCGGGATCAACCCATAGGTCAGCGCCGAATAGCCCCAGCCCGGGATGCTGAACAATTCCTGCTTGGCGAACACCGCCGGGAAGGTGAACAGGCGCGGAGTATCAATCGCTTCGAAGAAACTCTCATGCTTGACCGCGATCAGCACCGGCATATCGGGGATTTCGCCGTCGATCACCACTTCGATGCCGAGCACGTGTTCCACACACCACAAATGCCAACCGCCCCACTTGGCCACCACCGGGCGCAGCCACGCCTTGCGCGCGACAATCGCGATCACCGATGCGCTCACCAGAAATACGCTGCCGCCATAAAACAGCACATAAAACGCCAGGCTGCGCAGCGCGGCGAGGAGGAAGATCATAACTCGGCAAGCCCCGCCGCCCGGCTGGCGATCAGTTTGTGATATTCCAGAAACAATGTGCCGAAATCCGGTTGCGAAGGCACGGCATCGCGAATCACGGTGACATGGTCGGGCAGCGTCCGTTCAACCTCACCCGCGGCGCGGCGCATATGCCAATCGGTCGTCACCAGCCTTATCGATGTGACTTCGTTCTGCGCCACCCACTTGGCAGTTTCCGCCGCATTGGAACGGGTATCCACCGCCGCAAAGCCCAGCGTGACGCAGCATTCCATCTGTTCCGGCGCAACCCCGAATTCGGCAGCGAATTCGCCGGGGCGCACTTCGGAATCGACCCCGCTGACCAGCATTTTGGCGGCCAACCCCTGATCCAGCACCTCCAGCCCGCGCGCGATCCGCCCGGCCCCGCCGGTCGGCACGATCACCGCGTCGGTTGTCACGTCGGATGCCTCCTCCGGAAGCGTCACGACGAACCACAGGAAGCCGATCACCCAGACCAGAAACACCAAAGAAACACCGCGCCGGATCATGCCTGCCCCTAGAGCATGTCCTTGAGGGCAAGCGCAATGGTGATCCGCGCTGTCAGCAACGCAATCAGCACCCCGGCAAGCGGAACGGCAGCGATCACCAGCCACTCAGCAAGGCCAAATCCAACGCCGCTGGTCAAACCGCTATCCAGCGCGGCGAATTGCTGTCCCAGCAGCAACACCGCGGCCACGCCCAGACCCGCGCCGACCACCGCTCCGAAAGCGGCTTCGCGCAGCACGGTGCGCAGGAACACGGCGGAAATCTGACGATCGGTCGCGCCGAGCAGGTGAATGATCTCAACCGTGTCGCGCGCGCCGGCAAAGGCATTGCGCGCCGCCAGCCATACCGCCGCCGCGGTCGCCAGCGCCACCAGCGCAATCAGCCCCAGCGCCAGCCATTGCAGCGCCGACAGCGCGCGATAGACCGGTTGCAGCCAGTCCGATTGGGCATCAACCCGCGCGCCGGGAACCGTTTGTTCAAGCGCCGCCGCGATCCGGGCGATATCATCAGGGGCAGCGCTGCGCGACAGCTCGACATCGATCAGCGCCGGGATCGGCACATCGCCGCTCGCCGCGCCTTCACCCAGCCAGGGTTCAAGCAGGGCGACCAATTCTGCCTCGGGCACCAGTCGCACCGCGCGCACCCCATCCATTGCGGTCAACACCCGCACCGCATCAGCGCCGCGCGCCGCGCGCAAATCGGGGTTGGGTTCGATCACCTGCACCGTCACCGCCGCCGACAGATCGGCGCTGGCGCTGGTCGCCAGGTTCTTTAACGCCAGCCCGCCCGCCGCCGCGATCACCACCAGCGCGATCAGGATCGCGATGACCCAAGGGATCGGCCCGGCAAAGCGGCTTGCAGGCAGCAGCCGCGCCGCTGCCCGGTTGCGCGCAGGGGTGGCCAGATCGGCGGCGCTATCGGTTTCGGGTGCATCCGACAGAGGCGGCGGCGGCGTGTTCATGCCCCACTCTCACCCGAGGCGGCTGGGCGAGGGGGATAACGCAGTGCGCCGGTCGGATCGGACAACTGCCCCTTGTTCAGCCGCATAATCAGCGAATCGGGCACTTTCTTGAGCAGGTGGACATCGTGGGTCGCCACCACCACGGTCGTCCCCACGCGGTTGTTCAAGGCTTCGAACAGGCGCAGCAGTTTCAGCGCCATTTCGGGATCGACGTTGCCGGTCGGCTCGTCCGCGATCAGCATTTGCGGGCGCGCGATCACGGCGCGGGCAATGGCCACGCGCTGCTGCTCCCCACCCGACAGCGTCGCCGGAATCGCATGGGCGCGGTGGGTGAGCCCGACCCAGTCGAGCATCTCCGCAACCGCCTTCACCACCCGCTTTTCATCCGCGCCTGCCAGCCGCAGCGGCAAAGCGACATTGTCAAAGGCGGTAAGGTGCGGCACCAGCCGGAAATTCTGGAACACCACCCCCAGCCGCCGCCGCAGATCGGGCAGGCGTTCGCGCGGCATGGTGATCAAATCCTGCCCGAACATCCGGATCGCCCCGCGCGATGGCCGCTGCGCGAGGTAAAGCAGTTTCAACAAACTGGTCTTGCCCGCCCCGCTCGCGCCGGTCAGAAAATAGAAGCTGCCGGGGTAAAGCGTGAAAGACAGGTTGCTCAGCACTTCGGGATCGGTGCCGTAACGCAGGCCGACATTGTCAAACTTCACGTGTCCGGCAAGGCGATCATTCATTGCGCGCACCTATCAGCGCGGCAAGGCCGGGGGAAGGCGAACATCGCACGCTCGTAACAAAGAGTGCCGAAAAATCGCTCACGATGTGGAAAAACCCGCTGAAATCGCCTGTGTGGGGGTGCTTGCCCTTGTGCGCGGATGAACGAAGGCTATTGCAATTCAAGAGATGATCATCGCCTGCCCAGCCTGCGGCACCCGCTACGCGGTGCCCGATGCTGCCATCGGCAGCGACGGGCGGACTGTGCGCTGCGCCAAGTGCAAGCATAGCTGGTTTCAGGACCCGCAGGTGCTCGATCTGGAAAACCCGGTTGACGCTGCGGCGGCACCGCCCCGCGCCGCTGCTGCCCCCACCCCGCCGCCCGCTACCCCTGCACCAGAACCAGCGATGCCGCAGCCCGCTCCTGAAGCGTCCGGCGAAGGCCCTTCGATCAACCATTGGCGCACATCGGATACCCCCGCATCTTCAGCGACCGATTATGACGAATCGTCGATTGCGGTGCGCGCCTTGCGACGCGGGCTTAGCCAGAACACGGCAGATGGCGATGAAAGCCGGGTAATCCCCCGCACCGATCCGCCCGCCGCGCCTGACGAACGTGAGGCCTATGCCGAACCGGATGCTGACCCCCCGTTTGCAGATGAGGAATTTGCAGATGAGGAATCGCGCTTCGGGTACCGCGCCCCCTTCATCCGGCGGCGCAACACGTTAAAATTGTGGACTTTTGCTGCGGCAATCTTTGCTGTGCTGGCAACCGGGACAATTGTTGCGGTCAATTACTACAGCCTGCCGGACTGGTTTCCCTTAAGCCAACCGACCTTCGGCATCGGCCAACCGGGGCTTGAACTCGATTTCCCACCCGCCGAACAGCGCCCCGAAACGCTGGAGAACGGCGAGACCATGTTCCGGGTGCGCGGCACCATAACCAACACCGCGCGCGAAACATTGACCGCGCCCAACCTGCTGGTGGTGTTCAGCGACGCGCGCGAACGCAAGGTCGGTGATTGGGTGGTGGTTCCGGCCAAACGCCAGCTGGCTCCAGGAGAAACCGTCACCGTGACCGAAGCGATCGCCAACATTCCTCCCGGCGCGGCGGTTGCCGATCTGGGTTGGGCGCCCAATTAAGCGGCTTGCGCGGTGCTAAACCCCTTGCTAGTGGGCCGCTCCTACCGCGGGGCCAGCACCTTGGCTGCCCCGACATACCCGAGTGCGGTCGTGGCGGAACTGGTAGACGCGCAACGTTGAGGTCGTTGTGGGCGAAAGCCCGTGGAAGTTCGAGTCTTCTCGACCGCACCAAACAGTAAGTCCTTGTTTTGCAAGGATTTTACTTCCCTAAAGCATCGCCAGAAAGCGCGCAGTTCTGCGCCTTTCTGCGCGTGGAAAGTGCCGAGTGTGTGCCAGAGACGGCGTTTGAGGCCCAAACGTAGGCGCAAATCTCAGCCCAATCTCTGCCCCTGAAAAACTGACCGCAAGTCACCGCAGAGTGCGTTGAGATCACTGGCACAAAGTGCGCTGAGACTCTTTGCTTGGCCATGGAGTCATCGAACGAGGGACGCGGAGCCGACGCCGCTCCGCGTCGAATATTTCAAGAGACCGGTGACCTCAGATGGCGAACCCAAGCATCCGCTTCTGATCTGTCCAGCACTGCGGCAGGTCCGCCTCAAGCAGCATCCTGCGATCGAGCCGCGCCGGCTGACGACCATCGATGATCGATTCCACGATGCGCGGGCTCAACCATGATATCCGGAACAGCTTGCCAAGCTGGGTGCGGCAGCGGCCCTCACGCTTACCAAGCTGATTGAGACTGAGCTCAGGAGAGGCCAGAACCAATTGCCGAACCTCCATCGCCTCCCCGCGCGGCAAGCAGGCAGCTGATTACGAGCACGCCAAGAGCTGTCGCTTGCGCGACCGGCCAGACAGGCGCTGGGGCGAGAAAATCGAGCCCGATCAGCACTTCGCGTGTGGCATCGCCTGCCATGATCGAAAGGATTGCAGAACTGAACGGGACAACACTCATCACCAGCAGCACAGCCAGCAGGCTTGTTCCGCTCGGGCCGAACGCGCTGCGCATGTAGACGAAGCTTTCGGTGCCGGTTCGATAAACCGGCAGCAGCAGCGCGAAAAACAGGATGCCAAGGCCGATGGCCGTGCCAAAGAACAGCGCGATAGCACCATCAACAAAGCCGACAAGCTGCCCGGTCGCTCCGCCGAACAAGAATCCCCACGTAGCGATCGAAAGCCCGCTTTTGACCGCCAGCATATCGCGGAACGACCAACTGCGTTCTTCTGGTAGCAGGGGAAGCGTTTCGGCAAGCGCAGCTTCGATATTGTTGGTGACCGCCATGCCCTAGAACGCCTGTGCAATAAGAACGACCGCGAAGGATCCGATGGTGATCGCTGCGAGCGCCATGGTGTCCGCCACAGGCAGGCGCCGATCGGCTCCTTCATCCTGCGCGAGGATCGCCAGACGCCGTTCAAGCTCGCCCTCGAATGCGGTGGGCCGCGGGCGGGTCAATGCGCTGCTCCTTGGAGAACATGCAGCCGCATGTGCGCAGCATCGCGAAAGCCCATGCTGCGGCAGAGCGGTCGCCCCGCCTCGGTGACTTGCAGCCAGAGCGGCAATGGCTGGGACGCGGCCTGCTGCGTTGCAGCGATTACCGCCCGCCGCATCGCCGCATCGCCCTGCAGGAAATAGAGCACGGTGATCGTCGCAAACTGCGCGTTGCGATGTTTGGAAAGCGCCGGAAGCCTTGCCGCAAGCGCCGCTGCGCCCGCCGGAATTGCCTGTGCCATGATTGTGCCCCCTTTTTTGCGGCTTAAGCTCGCGTGGAAACCGATGTCGTATCAAGGGCGGTCAGGCGCCCATGTTCCAGCCAGTTGGCAAGATCGGCGGGAACGCTAGCCTCGATGGCTGCGCGGTAATCGGCGAGGTCTTCATCGGTCAGAACACTGCGCCAACGGTCGTTTGTGCCCTTGTGGAGGAAGGCATCGGCCCCGCCCTTGAAGGCCTGTTCGGCCAGTCCCAGAAGCTTCGCCCCGTCGCGCTTCATGCTGGCAAACCCGGCTGCCTCGACCATTTCTGCTAACAGCGGCTCAGGTGTCGTGATGCCGCAGAAGTGCGCGATCCGGCGCATTTCGCCTTCGCGATCTGCCTTGAGGTCGTTGTAATGGACCAGCAGCACATTGGACCGCTCGCGTGCTTCCCAGAAACTGGTCTCGAGCTCCATGAATTCGGCGATCGTGAAATCGTCAAACGGCGCGTAGTCGGGATCTCGCAGCCAGCGCCGAAAGAATGCTCGCTGGTCTTCCAGCGCACGCGGATAAGTGGCCGCGATCAACGGGTCCGCCAGCCCATCCTGATCACGACCGGCGAGAAAATCGTCGCTCAAATTGATCGAATGATTATGAAACGACATTACCGCATCGCGCGGGTCGCGGGCGACGTTGATATAGAACACATCGTCATGCAGCGGCAGCGCGGTGAGCGGCGAATGAGACTTGAGCCCGCGCCGCCCTTCCGCAGCGGATAACGCGGCGGCGACTTCGGTCTGCGGGATGAACCGCGCATCGAGCCAAGGCTGCTCTTCCATGATCTGGCGCGGCTCGGCTGACTGCGCGAGCAGCATGCCGACAATGCGCTGCGTCCAGGTCGTCCCGGTCTTGGGCGGGGTGCAGACGATGATGTCACCGGCGTGCAGTTCGAAACTGTCCCAGATCCGGCTGTCGGTGTGCCAGGTGCGAATGACCTTTTCGGGCTTGCGGATCAGCATGGAGGGATCCCTTTCAAAGCGTCATGTGAAAGCCGCCATCAGCGGTCAGCGTGGTGCCAGTGATGAAGCTGGCTTCGTCGGAGGCGAGGAAGGCGATGGCGCGGGCGATCTCTGCCGGTTCACCGATGCGGCGCTGGTGGGTCTGCGCTTTCAGGCCTTCAAAGGCATCGGGGCCGAGATTGCCCTTGATCTGGTGATGCAATGGTGTGTCGGTGACACCGGGACACACCAGATTGACCCTGATCCCCTGCGCCGCCAACTCCGCCGAGGCGCTGGTGGTCAGCGCCAGTTGCCCCGCCTTGGAAGCGCAATAGGCCGCCGCGCCCGGTCGGCCGAGGAAGGTGTTGACCGAACCGACATTGATGATCGCCCCGCCATCGCCCGCCGCCACCATCGCGCGCGCCTGATGTTTCAGGCACAGGAAATTGCCTTTGAGGTTGGTGTTCAGCACGCTGTCCCAATAATCATCGGGCAATTCCACGATCGAATGGACCTGTGCGCCGATGCCTGCATTGTTGACCGCGATGTCGAGCCGGCCGTGGGTGTCGATCGCATGCGCGACCATCGCCTCGACTTCGCCCGCATCGCTGACATCCGTACGGATGAAACTGGCCGTGCCCCCGGCGCCCAAAATCTCCCCGGCAAGTGCGGCAATCATTTCCTCACGCCGCGCGGCGAGCACCACAATAGCGCCGCGCTGAGCAAGCAAACGCGCTGTTGCCTCGCCAATCCCGGTGCTCGCGCCGGTAACGATCGCGACCTTGTTGGCAAACGGCGTCACGCCGGTTCACCCATTGCCTTGGCGAGCGCGAAGGTATCGACGTGCTGTTGAAAGCCGGTGATCTTGCCGTGCTTCAAGGTCCACCAGTGGACGATCTGCGGCGCGATCTCGGCCCCGCTTGCCTTGACCCTGGCGCGGTATCGCCCCTGCATCACCACCGTGTCGTCATCTGCGACGACCTGCCCCACCTCGACCGCGAAACTGTGGTATTCTTCGGGAACGCGGGCGAACACGCCTGCGGCCACGGCCTGCGGCCCGACATAGGGATTGCCGTCAGCCCACTTATTGTTTTCCGCTTCGTGCCAGACGATATCGTCGGCCATTAGCGCCAGCACGGCATCCATGTCGCCCCGGTCGAACTCTGCATATAGCGCCATGATGATGTCGCGATTGCTCATTAGTCGCAGTCCTTGCTCAGAAAACCGAATATCCGCCGTCGACCGGCAGGGTGATGCCGGTCACGAAGTCCGCCACCGCGCTGGCGAGGAACACCGCTGCACCTGCACATTCTTCGGCCTCTCGCGACCGCCGCGCCCGTCTTTGCGAAACCCACCGAAATAGCGCGCCCGATCCCGCGATTGCCGCCGGTGATGACGGCGACCTTGCCGGTGAGGTCAAAGGCGGAAAGGCCGGTCAATTCGACACGTCCGCCGCGATGATCCAGCGGCCGTCCACGCGGCGCCAAAGGAGCGAGGCATAGCCGCCGAACAGCCGTTCGCCTGCCGCGTCGAAGACATCGTATTTCTGAATTTCCACAAAAGAATCGGGGCCAAGCCGTTCGATCTTCAGCACTTCTAGCGTGGCATCATGCGCAGCGCTGGAGGCAACACCAACCCAGAAGGCTTTGATGGCTTCGAGGTCCGAAAGCAGCGTTGCATTATCAGCCGAATACACCGAACCGGGGCCATAAAGCGCCATGATCCCCGACACATCGCCTGAGCGGATGCCTTTGATTATCACGCGGGTGCGGTTGTCGAGTATTGGCGTCAGATCGGCCTTGCCAGTATCGTCCTTGATCTCCACCCGGATCAATCGGACTTCGACACTATCGCTCAGGTTGACTGGAGAATGGGGGCTTCAGGGCCTTTCCACATGGTTAGGGGCAGCTCTAAGGAAGGCCCAGCGCGCGAATCGAAGATCACGTTTCCGTGGGCGTCGCGGTCAATCCATTCATCGGCCTGCATGATATGGAGAACGCTGGGCCAGCGATGGAAATGAAGCGGCTCGACCTCGCCGGGGCCAAGCGTGACCTCAAGCACACGGACGCGCTCATTCTCCAACAGGATCTTGTGATTGTCCGGCGCGGCAATGGTTGCCTCCAGCTCAATAGGCCAGGTCGCGGGGTCGCCGGTCACATAGTTGATTTGATCGTCCTCGACGACCTGTTGTTCGAGAGTGGTGCTGCTGTTGGCGGAAGCCGCAAGCGGCGCCAAGAAGAACGCGGCGGCAGACCAGAAAGGGAGCTTGGCCATATCAGCGCCCCCGTTGCGGCCGGTATCGTTGGGATTGATCGCCGCGACATAGGCGTGATGCAGATCGCTTGCGGGTGTTGCGGTGCTGGTCATCTTGAATGCCCCCTTGCCTGGGGGGTGAATGCCAGCGGGCGACCGGGTCGCATTATCGCCCTCCGGGGCCCACTCTATCCGCGCCCCCCTCGACTGCGGATTTCGACGGCAACACTTCTCCTGCGCCCTGAACAAGCCGTTTGGTGAGCGTCAGTGCAGGAGCCAGATTGACGTTTGCTTGTGGGCCAATGAATGCGGCTGAACGCTGCGTTCGGTCAACCGGGCAGACCGTCAAAAAAGCGTCAATTCGTGCGCGCTCAAGCGCAGCGGGGATCGCGGATCGTGCGGTTGAAGGGATCAATATCGATCCACAGGTTCATCAAGCCGAACATGTTGGCGGGGTGGATGCACTCCGAATAGATCTTCATGACGAGATTGCTATGCCTTATCCAGATCGCGGGGAAGGCAATCGAGCTATCAAATGGGTCGGGCATGGCGGCGTGCAGCCCATCGAGCATTGGGCAATAGGCCGCGCGGTCCGCTTGGTTGCCATTGAAGATCCCACGAGCGGCGAAGCCGAAATAGGCATCGCGTGCCGCGTCATCCATCGGCGGCATCCCGGGCGGACCAAGGGATTTTGACAGCAACCATCGCAATGATGAGGACGAACAAGCCGGGGCCAATCCCTCCGACCAGCGTGCAAACAAGAATGACAGGGAAGAAAAGTGCGACGGGAACCACGCCATCCCCAAAAATCTCTAGTCACCATCTAAGTGCGACCGCGGACAGGGTGAGAGAACCTGCAAATGCGTACCAGAGCCAAGAAGGAGGATTGCTACCAAGAAACTTGGCAGCCTTTGATTCTCCAGTATCTGACTGAGTCGTTGCCGACCTCGCCTCTCTATGCCACCGATAAGGACACGCCGATCCTTGGCAATGAAGTGTGGGGACACGCCTATTTCCTTGAGCACCAGAGCCGCCGGAGCAACCATCTGGAAGGATGGTGGCAGGTGGTGAATTGGGGCAAGGTCTAGCTTCGCTTCGCGGCGGCATCCGGGACGAAGTAAGCGGGTTTGACCAACGCACGTTCGCGCTTCATTGTCGGACGGACAACAAGGGATTGCGGTTGATGATGAAGACAACCTGCCTTGCCGGAGCGCTGGTGCTGCTGGCTGCCGATGGCGCGCTGGCGCAATCAACACCTGAGGAAGCGGCCACCTCTGTTGCCGCACCTAGCGGTCCGGAGCGGCGCTTTACCGCGCAGGACCTGTTCGACCTGTCGATGGCGAGCGATCCGCAGATCAGCCCGGATGGCAGTCGCATTGCCTATGTTCGGGTCAGCAACGACATCATGACCGACCGGGCGCGTCGCTCGATCTGGCTCGTCGACACCCGCACAAGCGAGCAGGTCCCGCTGGCGGGCGGATCGGGGGAGGCTGATGCCTTTGCGCCGCGCTGGTCGCCAGACGGCACGCGCCTCGCCTATGTCTCCACCGCAAGCGGGGATGCGCAGTTGTGGGTAAAGTGGCTGAAAGGCGGCGAGGAAGTGCGGCTCACGAGTTTGCCGAGCAGTCCCTCTGGCATTACGTGGTCGCCCGATGGCGCAGCAATAGCCTACACTATGCTGGTTGAAGGCGAAGGCTTGAAACTGGGCAAGGCCCCCGAAGGCAAGCCCGAGGGCGCCAAGTGGGCCGAGCCGCTCGAAACCTACGACCTGCTTGCCTACCGTGCGGACGGGGCGGGATATCTGAGGCCCGGTTTCGAGAAGGTCTTCATCATTCCTGCCACCGGCGGAGCGCCGCGCCAACTGACCTTTGGCGACTATCACGATGGCGGCATGCTGGCCTTTTCCAAGGACGGGCGCAGGCTCTATTTCAGCGCCAATCGCAAGCCCGATTGGCAGAACCAGCCGGTCGAGAGCGAGCTTTACGAGTTTGACATCGCCAGCGAGGCCATCACTGCGCTCACCAACCGAAATGGCCCCGATCACAGCCCCGCAGTCTCGCCAGATGGCAAGCTGATCGCATTTCTAGGCTTCGACGATGCGGGCCGCGCTTATGAGGATGACGATCTCTACATCATGGCCCCTGACGGTACGGGGATTCGCAATCTTACCGAGAGCTGGGATTTCAGCCCAATGGGGATTGTCTGGGATGCTGACGGCACCGCGATTTATGCGCAATACGACATCAGCGGAGAAACGCGGGTCGCGCGGATTGGCCTCAATGGGGCGATCCGCGATGTTGTGCTGGGGCTGACCGGCAGCAGCTTCGATCGGCCCTATACTGGCGGCAACTTTTCGGTCGCAGGCAACGATGCCATTGCCTTTACCGGCGGTGCGCCAGTCTTACCTGCGGAGTTGATACTGGCAGCGGCAGGCAAGACCCGGACGCTCACTGATCTCAATGCCTCATTGAAGGCGGTCAAGACAATGGGCGAAGTGCGCAAGATCACTACAAAGTCGAGCTTTGATGGCCTTCCTATCGAAGGTTGGCTAACGCTGCCGCCGGGCTATGTGGCGGGCACGCGGGTGCCGCTGATCCTTGAAATTCACGGCGGGCCGTTTGCTGCCTATGGCCCGCATTTCGCCACTGACAATCAGCTTTATGCCGCAGCAGGTTACGCCGTCCTCTCGGCCAATCCGCGCGGCTCGACCAGTTATGGCGAGGATTTCGCCAATCGGATCGATAAAGCCTATCCCGGCAATGATTATGATGATCTCATCAGCATCGTCGATGCCGCGATTGCAGAAGGCGTTGCCGACCCTGACGCGTTGTTTGTCACTGGCGGTTCTGGCGGGGGTGTGCTGACCAGCTGGATCGTGGGCAAGACCAACCGATTCAAGGCCGCCGCCACGCAAAAGCCGGTGATCAATTGGACGACTCAGGTGCTCACCGCCGACAATCCCGCTTTCTTCGGGCGCTATTGGCTGGGCGCGCAGCCGTGGGAAGCACCGGACCTATACTGGAAGCAGTCGCCGCTCTCGTTGGTCGGCAACGTCACCACGCCGACGCTGGTGGTGGTTGGTGCCGAGGATTTCCGCACCCCGGTGAGCGAGTCCGAGCAATATTACACCGCGCTGCGCCTGCGCGGCGTGCCGACGGCTCTGGTCAAGGTCCCCGGCGCCAGCCACGGCGGGATTGCCGCTCGCCCATCGCAAAGCGCGGCCAAGGCATCAGCGATCCTCGCATGGTTCGAAAAATACAAGGTGGGGACAGTTAGAGCGGCGGCCCCGCCGCCCTGAACTTTCGCGCCCAGCCGTTCGGCGACCTGCCCCTGATCAGAAACTCTGAAAGCCATGAAGCGGGCATTCGGTTTAGCGCCCTCATCACGGTGATCATGGACAACCGCCGCTTCCTCGATGGCAAATTCGGGTTCAATGCCAACTGATCCCGACAGGTTTCAGTAGGCTCCCCACGGATCATTGTAGTTGCCCGGCGAAGCAAAGGTGAGTGCCGATCCGGTCAGCAGCATCTCCATCGGCCCTTCGTTGGCAGGTGCTCGCCAGCGGTCCCTTTCCTGTACCCAGATAAGAAGCTGCGACAGGGCATCGACCTGATCGTCGTATCGGGCCGAGGGGAACCCAAGGAGTTCACCGGTGAACTCACCAAGCCAGTGCGCGCAAGACGGAAGGAACAGCCGCCCGGACATGATCATCGAGCTGACGTTCATGACGCGGGCAATCTTGTCGCCCTCGGGCCGCCGCGCAATCGCAGAAGGTACACCAACTGGCTCGTCCCCCTCGAGCGACTGGATCAGCGCCGTGCCCGAGGAAGCATCCTCGATCAGCAGTGTAGTCGCATGATGCGTGCGGGCTAGTTCGATTACCTTTGCCTTCAGTGGATTAAACTGCAGGCGCGCCCTGAATACGTCGAGCACGTACACGCGCTTGCCGGCCACCAGCGCTACAAGACAAACAGACCAGTCGTTGAACGGATTGTCTTTCGAGGCGGTATCAAGCGACATCACGATCTGACCTTGTCCAAGATCAAGCGTTGCAGGGTCGTAAACCTGCAGCCAGCTTGCCTCGATCATGTTGCCGTGCGCCGGCACTGGCTGCTGCTGGAACTGGGCCGCAAACACGAATGGGTTGTCGGCTTTCTTGCGTAGCAGCTCGGACAGCGGCAGGCGTGCAGGATGCAATGCGCAGCCCTCACGACGTCGGTAGACCCTGCCGCGCGTCAGCGTCACGTCCTCGTCGTGAGTGGCGATCGCCGGCAGACATAGCTCGTGCCAGCCCTCGCGTTTATTCAGCACGCCCACCAGATCGCCTTCGTGGAGCCGCTGCATCACTACAATGATGGAGCCAAACATCTGGTTATTGAGCCTCTGCGACAGGGTCTCGTCAAACCAGCGCACGACCTTGTCGCGTGCGGCCTGAGACATTGCGTCCTGCCCCTTCATCGGATCGTCTACGATGATGAAGTCGGCCCCGAACCCAGTTGTTGCCCCGTCGACCGATGTCGCCATCCGCCGACCGCCAGCGGTCGTGCGTATGTCGGAGACCGCGCTACGTTTGATGACGGTGTTCGGGAACGCCTCGCGATACCAGCGGCACTGCATGATCTTCAGGCAATCACGCGCGTAATCATCCGAGAGATCCTGCCCGTAGCTCACACAAAGGAACGAGAGGGCCGGATTGTGACCCAGCATCCATGCGACCCATGCGATCGAGATGATCCGCGACTTCAGGTGCCTTGGCGGCATGGTGACGAGAAGCCGGCGATTCCCGCGTCCGCGCACGAGGTCGAGCTGGTGGATAATCGCGTCGATATGCCAGTTGTGGCAGTAACCGCCTTCGCCGCCGAGTTCGCCAAACGCGCGCTGCAGGAACAGCCCGAAGTCGAGCCGGGTCGCAGCCGCAAGGGCATCTGATGCATCAATGTCAGCCATCGCAGTTCTCCTGACCAGAGCCCGGCGAAACATCATCTGGGCTATCAGGGGAGGCAATGTCGCCGCCGCGGACGGGGTCACCGAGAAGGGCGGGATCGAGGGCCAGCTCATCGGCGCGCTCGCGCAGGTAAGCTTCGAGGATGGCCTGATCGCTCTGGATGTGGCGGTGACGGTTAAGTTCTGCGGCATCGGCAATCCGGCGCCTTCGCTGGTCGACCATCTCGATGGCCCGGTTGTCGCCTTTGCGGGTCGCATTGTCGATCAGCCGCAGGTCGACGGCATGACTCTTGGTCACCTTTCGCTCTACGCCATTCTCCTTCACCACCATTCTGCGGTTGAGCTCGCGCGCGAACTCGGTGTCGGCGTTCTGCACCCCCTTCGCCCGGCGCCCGCGTTTGCGCCCGTCCCCGACCGCAAACCGGCCAGTTGCCGGCGGACGTCCCTTTCCAACCTTGTAGCTCCCGTCCTCGCGCATGTTGTCTTCGCGGTAAGGCCTGCCATCCTTGCGGCGGCCTCCTGCCGGCGACCGCGGAGCATCTCCGCCCTCGTCCTGCCCGCTCATGACAGGTCCCCCAGGCGCTCGGCAGCCACCTGCGACAGCGGAATCTTTCCATTCAGCAGCGGCTCGCATTTCGACACTTCGCTGACCCGGCGCAGGACCACATCGGCGTACTTCGGGTCGAGCTCGATTCCGAACCCGCGCCGCCCGGTAAGCGCGCATGCAACAAGCGTCGTTCCCGACCCGGCAAAACCGTCGAACACAACATCGCCAGGCTTCGTGACATCGAGGATGGCATCGGCGATCATTTTTCGGTTCTTGATCGTCGGATGATCAGCAAGGTCCTGCAGTCGGCCCTTGCGGAATGCATTTGCACCCGGGTACCTCCACACATTGCTGCGGTTGCGCCGGCCGAGCGCGATGTTGCTGGTGTGCTTGCCCTCGCTGACCTTGAACGCGAGGCACAGCTCATAGGCCGAGCGGTAAAATGCTCCCATCCCCGGGTCCTTGACCCAGACGATCTGGTTCTTGAGTTCGTGGAACACCCCTTGCGCCGCGTCGAGCATAAAGGGCAGTGCTCGCCAGTCGGTCCACACAAACGCAATCGCGCCCGGCAGGCAGTGGGCGGCGATCGTACGGAATGCCGGGCGGAGCAGCGTCATGCCAAACTCAGCCATCGAAGTTTCGCCTGCACCGGCGAGGAAGTCGCCATGTTTGACCCGGCCATTGCCGGAAACGTTGTTAGCGATCTTGCAGCCGTAGGGCGGGTCGGTCTGGACGAGCCGGATCCGGTTCCCGTGCAGCAGCCGTTCGACGAGGGCGATATCCCGGCAGTCGCCTACAGCAAGCCGCTGTTCGTCAATGTGCCAGATGTCTCCGGGCCGGGTGACTGGGACAGCCTGGTCTGCCAGCAGCTCGACGTTGTCTTCTCCGCCTTCGTCATCAACCTCATCGAACGACAGGATTCCGTCGATCTCGAATGTATCGAACCCCGTTAGCTCGACGTCGTAGCCGAGCTCGATCAGGCCTGAGAGCTCCGAACGGAGCAGCTCCTTCGACCACTCGGCATCCTCAGCAAGCCGATTGTCCGCAATGATGTAAGCGCGCCGGTCGGCTTCACTCATGGAGCCTAGGCTGATCACCGGGGCCCTGGTTTCACCATTTGCCTGCGCAGCGATGATCCGGCCGTGGCCGCACAGAAGGTTGTCGGCATCGTCGATGATAAGTGGGTTAGTCCAGCCGAACGCCGTCAAGCTTTGCTGAAGCTTCCGGATTTGCGCCTGCGAGTGCCGCCTTGCATTTTTCGCATACGGGATGAGCTCGCTGATCAGTCGATACTCGACCGCGAGAAGCTTGTTTGGATTTGAAACTGGCATGATTCACCACTCCTGAAAAACAGACTTTCTTGTTTTTCCGTGGTGGGATCTGCCGACCGCATGCGGCTTGCGGAACGGCATATAGCTCAACGCGCACTCCGCGAAAAGCCGATTTCGAACAGAGGGAGGATATGGAATGCCCGTTCACAGAAAAAAAGCCGGAGTTCCCACGAATTCTGGATATGGGAAACAAAGCCACAACACTGCGGAAACGCGCTTGGGATCACTGCGAATTTGGCGGCTCCGAAGCCATTTATGGGGATTTTCCCACTACTTTCCCAGCAAATGGGAAAAACGCGTGTCGAGACAGGTTCGCTACGGACTGCGTCGCGCACCAAATTTGTCAAGTAACGAATTGTTTTAAAAATAAATTGTGATGGGGGGGGATTTTAATCCACCTTTCCATCCCCTCTGAGGCGCGCCATAGGCGGGCTATTGCTCCAGCAACTTGGCCTTCAATGCGGCAAGTTCTTCATCAGCAATAAGGCCGCGCGCTCGAAGGTCAGCATGCGGCTTAACAGACATTTGTCGCGCTACAGACATTAGTGTAGAAATGGCTGGGCTTTGCTAACGTGCCGCGCCTAGTGGATTGACTCCAACGTTTGGAACCCCCGGTTACGTGCGGCGATGATTTCGTCGGGGTCCGCCTTCCAGACGAAGGGCTTTGGAT